>URVR01000114.1 GCA_900551355.1 uncultured Eubacteriales bacterium
TCCTCTACGTCTCGTGGGCTCGGAGATGTGTATAAGAGACAGTTAAAACAGGTGCAGCGCCGCCGTGGCGCGGCGGGGTGCCGCGCTGCGGCAGCAGTAGTCCTTGTACGTCAGAAAGGCGTTGTTCCACTGGGCCGCCGCGTTGTTGTACCGCGCCGTCTCCCCGTTGGCGTAGTGGATCTGTGCCTCCACATAGTGGCGGTACAGCTCGTCGTAGGGGGGCTCCGCCGTCAGGACGTAGCCCTCCGTCACCTCCGGCAGCGCGCCCTCCGCCTGCCGCACCTCCCGCAGCACGAATCCCTCCGCCTGGGCGAGCCACTGCATTTTCTCCGCCCTGCTGTACTGATTGGGCAGCAGAGCGTCCACCCTGCCCAGCAGCTGCCCCGCCGTCAGATTGCCCATGCCCGTCACCTCAGTTGGCTCGCTCGTCCACATAGCGGCGGGCGGCCTCGGCCATCATGCGGCTGTTCTCCAGCACCTCCGCCACATAGCCGGGCACCTGCACCTGCACGCCCTTCATGATCTTCCAGCTCCGCCCGTTGACGGACACGATCACGAAGTTCTCCTCATTCTTTCTGCCGCGGGGCAGGAAAATGCTCACCATCTTCTCGTTCATAACGCCTTTCTCCTTTCACAGTTCCGTTTCTTCGCAGGGAGGGGCTTCCCGCCCCTCCCTGCCGCCGGGTCAGTTGGCCTTGTCCTCGCCGGAATAGCTGGAGCCGCACTCCACACGCACCATGTACTCGTCGTACAGGATGGCAGCGGCGTGGACGCCCTTCCAGCCCACGCTGGAGCGCTGATCCAGCGGGTCGGCGGTGCCGGAGGAGCCGCGGGGCTTCACGATGACCTCCGTGCCCTCGCTGAGATCCACCACGCCGTAGGCGCCCTTGCCCAGGAACAGGCAGCCGTACACGGCACAGCCGTCCTTGCCGCCCTCGCCGGGATAGATCACCGTCTTGTCGGCGGCGGTGACGGCCTCCTCCAGCACCAGCTTGGCCGCGGTGTTGGACGCCACCTTCACCCGCTTGCCGCCGATGAGTACATAGCGGCCCGCCAGCGCGTCGGCTGCCACGGTGCCGCCGGCGAAGCTCACCTCGGTATTGCCGCTCACCGCGCCGCTGACCGTCAGGGTGCGGGCGTTCTGGGCCAGATCATCGCCGCGGTAGATCTTGGCCTCGGTGGTCTCCACGAAGCGCACGCCGTGCAGCTCGCCGATCTCGCCGGAGAACAGCTCCGTGGCGGCGGCGTACTGGTGCGCGGCGATCCATGCCTCGTCCTGGCGCAGGTCGAAGGCCACGCTGGGGTGGATGATGCACACATACTTGCCGTCGAAGGTAGGTGCGTTCATCTTCTTCAGCTGGGTGGCGGCCTTGGCCACCAGCTCGCTGGTCATCTTGCAGCCGCTGTCCAGCGCGTAGCGGCTCACCACGGCGGTAACAGTGCCGTCGCTGTTCTTTTTGGGCGCATAGATGACCTGGTTGCCCTGCTGGATCTCGTTGCGGGTCACGGTGTCCAGCGTCAGGCCCATATTGGCGCCGTGACGGTCGGTGATCTCCAGCACCACGTCGTCGATAGCCGTCAGATCCAGCATATCGGACACGGTGGTGTAGTCGCCGTACTGTGCCAGCTCCTTGGTGATGTAGCTGACGGAAATACCGCTGCCGTCGGGGGTCACGCCCTCGGTCAGCGGCGTCAGCGCCTTGTCAAAGGCGCCGAACTTGCGCCACTCCACGGTCTTGCCGCCGCCCACGGGCAGGCCCTTGGTGGCCGCGAACTGGTTGTGCACCAGCTGCGGGCGCGCGTTCTCCAGCAGCTCCATGCCGTAGTAGGTCTTCATCTCGGCGCTGAGACCGCCGGTGGTCTGGGTGTTCATCTCCCCTGCGAACAGCTGCAAATTCATTTTCTCCATGTTCTCTTCCTCCCTGTTTTTCAGAATCGTATCTTCTCTCCGTCCTGCACCCGCCTGCGGATGGCCGCCAGCTCCCGGCTGGTCAGGCTCCTGGGATCGCTGCGGGTCACGGTGCGGCTGCCGCCCCGGTTCTCCGCCGCCCGGCTGCCGCCGGAGGCGATGGCCCGCGCCATCTCGCTGCGGGTCTGGGCCGCCGCGTAGTGCATGGCCGCCTTCAGGAGCTCCTGCCGGTGCACAAGCTCATAGGCGGTCTGCCCGTCCACTCCCGCCGTCACCAGCCGCCCGAACTGCGGCGACGCCAGCTCCCTCTGCCAGTCGAAGTCCGGGTACACCTGCCGGATGCGCCCCTCCTCCGCCTGCAATCGCAGCAGCGCCCCGGCCTGTGCCTGTCGGCGCTCCTCCGTCTCCCGGCGCAGCCGGGCATTTTCCTGCCGCAGGCCCCGCAGCCGCCCATCCAGGATCTTCTGTACCCGGGCGTCGAACTGCGCCTTGTACCTTCCACGGATCAGCTCCGCGAAATCGTCCTGCTCCCCGGCGTCGGGAGCCGCCTGCCCGCCTTCCGCTGCGCCCGTCTCCTGACCGTCTGCCTCCTCCGCAAACGTCTGCCAGTCCATCCAAAGCTGCCTCATAGCCTCTCCTTCCCGTGGTAGGTCACGACCCTGCTATCTCCACGCACCCGGGATACGCCTGTGCCAACTGCGCCGCGCCGCACCGCACCAGGGCCAGTGCCTCGCCGCATTGCCCCGCGCCCCGGATGACCGCGAAGCCCTTCCGGATGTCCACCCGTTCTGCCTGTCCCGTCTCCTCCAGATACCCCGCCAGCGCGTACACCAGCGCCGACACGGCGGCGCACACGATGTCCCGGCCCGCCGGTGCGTACCCCGCGTGGCCGCTGACCGTCACCTGCGCCCCATCGAACTGCACCCGGATCATCGGGGTCTCACCGCCTCCTGCGATCTTTTGCGCTGCCGCTGCACGGCGTCCAGCACACCGCTGCCCGCGTCCGGCGTCCGCAGGCCGCTGACATCCAGCGTCTCCCCGACGTCGGCCTCCATCTCCTGCGCCAGCGCCTCCGCCAGCTGCGTGCCCTGCCGGGCGTCCAGCAGCCGCAGCGCCGTCAGCAGCTGTTCCTGCAGCCACGTCACCTGCCGCGTCCGCTGCTGCCCCTGCCGGATCACCGCCGCCAGCTGGTCCTTGTTCTTGAACTCCATCAGATCCAGACACCGCAGGGCCTGCTCGGCCATGTCCGCCCGGAAGAAGCCCATCTGGAACAGCTGCAAAGCCAGCTGGTTGTACTCCATGGTCTTATAGGGCGTCTCGTCCTGCGCCGCGATCTCCAGATCGAACTCCGGCACCCGGTAGCCGCCCATCTCCATCAGCCGGGGCTGCATGCCGCCGTTGTCGTACATCCGGAACTCCTGCTCCGCGCCCCGTCCCAGCAGCCGGAACTGCCGGGGCATGCTGTAAAACTGCCGCACCAGCTCGATGCACAGCGTCAGCACCTGGGAGAACGCCTCGTATCCGTCGTCGATCATGTTGCGCGACAGCTTGCCGCCCGCCTCCTGCAGGGCCGCGATGGCCGTGGCCGCCGTGACGCCGCCGGCGGTGCCGCCGCCCATCACGTCCCGGTTGCCCGCCGTCTCCTTCATCTCCGCCACCTTGTTCTGCAGAATGGCCACATACACGCTGTCCAGCGTGGGCACCCGGATAGGCGCGATGGAATCCGCCCCCAGATTGCCGTTGGTGTGGACGAAGGGTCTCGTCCAGTCGGCGTACTCCTCCTCGTTCACCGCCCCGTCGGAGCGGATGAAGAACCGGGGCGTGGTGGCCGCCAGCGTGTTCTTCAGAATGGCCTGGTTCATCAGGTCGATCTGCTTCTGCGCCGACTTGCACAGATCCACATAGCCGTAGCCGCAGGGCGTTCCCTCCTCCGGGAACAGCACGTCGAACACGAAGGGGTACTGCCCGTGGTCGTACCAGCCCCTCCCGGCGCAGGCCGGGTCGTTTTCCGTGGCGTACAGCACCGTCTCCCCCACGAACTTGCAGTACTGCAGCACCGGGTGTCCGTCCTCCTCCGTGCGGTAGTACCAGTCCACCACCAGCGACTGGCCGGAGGTGTCCACCCTGTCGTCGTAGAGGTAGCGGCTCACCTGGGCCGCGCCGCCCCGGCCCAGCTTTCCCTCCAGCTGGGGATACTCCCGCAGCAGCCGGTGGTCGGGCACCAGCTCCACGGAGAAGAAGTTCTCCGATGCCTGGATGTCCTGCACCCCCGGCTCCCAGAACAGATTCAATACATCCATGCTGCGGATGTCAATGTCCCCCAGTCCGTGGAGCTTTCTGTCGTCCCAGAACACGCCGTACACGGCGCAGCCGGACTTCAGCTTGTTCCACCACGCCCTGGAGTACTCCCTCTTGAACCGGTTGTTCTTCAGGATCACCGGCAGGATGCGGGTCAGCTTCTCCGCCTCCTCCCGGTCGTCCGGCTCCCGGGGCAGCACCGTAGGCTCGGGATAGCTGTCCATGGCGTCCGCATGCTTGGACAGGATGCAGTTCACCAGCCATCCGCTGGCCGGCTGCGGGTCGGCAGGATTACCGCCCTCCCCGGCCTTTTCCATCTGTTCCCAGTGCCGCAGCTTCCAGAACTGTTCATTGTCGATGATGCGCTTGTCCAGATTCTCCTTGCCCTGCCGGTACTTCCGCAGGATCTCCGCCGCCCGGAGCACCTCCTGCGTGCCGATCCTGGGCCGCATGACCTCCTGTTCCATGTCGCACCTTCCTTTCCTTGTTACTGTCTCTGTCCGCACCCGCCGTTTTGTTGCACGCGCCGGTGCAGCGCCCCTCATATCCTTCTCACGCCGCCCCAGCTGCCGAACCGTCCCGTCCGCAGCTCCAGCGGATCATCGGCGATCTCCCGGCTCTCCGTCCGCACCGGCGCGATGGGCCGCGTCATGCAGAAATACCGGCTCTCGTCGGCCACATGATCCTCCTGGCTGGTATCCACATCCTCCGGCGCCGTCTGGCTGTACAGCAGCCCCGGCACCGTCCGGATAAATGCCCTGCAGTTCTCGAACACATACAGCATGGGGTACCCCTCCGCGTCGAAGCTCATCCGGTAGTGCATCTGCATCCATCCGGCAATGCGCCGGTTGTCCCCCTTCACGAAGTAGATGCGGTGCTTCAGCGCCGTCTCATAGATGCTCTCGCCCCGGCTGGCGTCCCAGATGGCCGGATCCGCCACGCCCTGTATCTGCCGCCCCCGCAGCAGCGGGTGCTCGTCCTCGATGCGCCGTATCTCCGCAAACTGCTTCTCCGGCGTCCACAGCACGCCCTCGTCCGGCGTGCCGGTGCAGCCGTACAGCTCCGCGATGCGGTACACGCATCCGTCGTGATCCACCGCCCACCAGCCGCAGGAAAAGGGCTTGGCGTAGCCGAAGTCGTAGCTGCGGTACACGTTCCACTCCCGCGGCACGTCAAAGGGCCGTATCACATGGGTCCACTGCCTGTCGTCGTAGTGGGCCGGGTCGTCGGTGAACTCCTGGAACACCTGCCCGGCAAGCACGTCCCATTTTCCCTCCAGCCACGCCCGCCGCAGCTTGGGCGCTGTCTCTTATACACATCTCCGAGCCCACGAGACGTAGAGGAAGCTCGTAT
>URVR01000115.1 GCA_900551355.1 uncultured Eubacteriales bacterium
TTACTGCCTTCGTGTAGGTGGACCCTACATCGCAGCCGCCGTAATATTTCATGGTTTTCTCTCTCCCTCGCAATTATTTGTTGTACTCGTAATGGGGCTTGTCCATATCGTACTTCTGCTTCAGCGGGTCGCGGCGCTCCATGCGGTCATAGTGGCGGCACAGGAACGGCTCCACACCGTAGAACAGGGCCTTGCCGTCCAGATCGAAGAAAAACACGGCGAACAGCGCGGCGTACACGCCCATTCCGATGAGGATGATCTTTTTCAGTATTTTCAGCACCTTGCGCATTTCTTGGCTCCTCCTTTTACCAGCTCATGGAATCATCGAACTCCAGCAGGGACGGATCCAGCGGCTCCTCGTGCATGACGGTGGTCATGTAGTCGTTGATGATGCTGCGGATCTCCGCGCGGGAGACGTTGCGCTTGTCGGGCAGCGCGTGGGGCATCCAGATGGCGTGGATGTTCCGGGCGCGGAACTCGTCCTCGAACAGGCCGTGAACGCCCTGCATGCCCTTGCACAGCAGCTGGTCGTACATCATGACCATGTCGCAGTGGAACCGCTCCATGTTCTCCCACAGCTCGAAGATGTGGTGCATGCCGCCCACGGCCATACGCCGCATGGGCGCCCACTCATGGTACCGCGCCATGTCCTCCAGCGTGTTCTCGTAATTGTCGGTGCGCAGGGTCATATCGAACATCAGGGAGTCCATGTTCATGATGGTGTTCAGGCCCCAGCAGTTATACGCCCAGGTACACCAGTTGGAGTAGTACAGCGGCGCACAGGACCACGCAATGACCCGGTGACGGGTCAGAGGGAAATTGTTGATGCGCTGCTCCACGCACTTCTCCATGATCTTGCGGACCTTCTTGTCCGTCTCGTGCCAGATGGGCAGGTCGCCGTACTGCGCCTGATAGATGCGGTACAGCGCCTGGGACACGCCGTTGATGGGGTAGTAATTGGTGTTGGCCGCCACATCCCACTTCTCCCATTCGAAGCGCTGCAGCTCGTTCTGGCTCTCCAGCTTTTTGCACAGCTGCTGGTAGTCGAAGGGCACGCCAGTCTGCTCCTCGATGAATTTCCACGCCTCCTCGATCTCCTTCATGCAGTGCTTCTGCACCAGTGGATCATCGAACTGCATGGGCTGGGGCATGGCGAACAGCGGCTTGTCGATGAGCCAGTCCTGAATGATGGAGGTGGCCACGGAGCCGTCGCAGGCCTCGTTGGAGGTGATGACCGCCTTGTAGTAGTCGGGCACATCGTCCAGCACGAACAGGCCGGCCTCCGCCTGGCACATGGGGCAGGGATCGCCGGGCAGCCCCAGGGACTGCACCGCGTCGATGTAGTTGAGCACCGTGTGGTTGTTGACGTGGCAGGTGACGAAATAGGGAATCATCTGGAGGGGGACGTTCTCCACTTCCTTGCTGAACGGGTAGAAGATGCCGCCCCACACCGTCTCGTCGTGGGCGATGGTCTTGTCGTGCCGCGCCTGCACCTTCTTGCTGCCCTTGTTGGTGTTCAGGTCGTTGCGGAACATCTGCATGAACTGGAAGATGGTGGCGTTGGTCATGGCCCGGTAGTGCTGGGGACAGGCCCGCAGCGCCTCGCCCCGGAGGCCCTCCATGCCGCGGTCGAACCAGTGCAGCACCGGCAGATAGGTCTGGCCCATCCAGCGGTAGCGCCAGCAGCCCTTGGCAAACGTCCAGATGCCGCCGTAGCGCATGACGTCGTACACCAGCATGGCGTAGTTATACATCCACACCTTGTGGAAATAGTAAAACGTGTCCTTCACGCCGCGCCACTCGCGGTGCTTGTACAGGCCGGTCTTGTCGCAGTACAGGTCGCCCAGGCGGCGCTCGCCGTGGGGCTTGCCGTACCAGAAGTCCTTGGCCAGCTTCTTATAATCCGTGGTCTTCAGCTTTTCCGCCACGCTCTTGAAGTCGATCTTCTTCATCTCTTGACGCCCTCCTGGATCTTCTTGATCTCCACGCTCTCGATGAACGCCTGGAACCGGGTACGCAGCTGGCCGCTGGCGGAGTTGATGTACTCCTTCTCAATGGAACAGACGGGGAACCCGAAATCGCGCTGGAGCACGATGGTATCGATGACCCGCTCATAGCTCCAGTACTCGCAGAACTTGTTGGAGGCCACGATGATGCCGTCTGCCTTGTACTCCCTGGCCAGGTCGGCGATATACTGCTTGCGGCGGCGCATCTCGTTCTGCTCCATAAAGCGGGTGCACTGGCTGGTCAGCAGATAGTGTCGGGCAATGGCCCGCAGGGGCGTCTCCCCCTCCCGGATCTCGATGGGCTGGCGGGACTCCATGGCACCGTAGCAGTAGCGGTCAGCCACCACCAGCGCGCCGCAGCTCTCGATGAGCTTGGTGAAGTCCGGGTCGTCGTTCTCGCTGCCGGCCAGCAGCACCTTGCAGCGGTACTGGGGTCTGGCGTCCGGCTCGCGGGTCTTCAGCTCCTCCAGCGTGTCCCGCAGCTTGTCGATGATGAGATATTTGGGACAGGACGTGGTCACCAGATTGATGACGTGGAACTCGTAGCCGGTGATGGTGGGCTGGTCCAGCTTGCGGTATTCGCCGATGGCCTGCACGATGCGGCACAGCTCGTTGTGCTCCTCGATGGCCTTGCGCAGCGCCTCGTCGGAGGTATCCACGCCGTAGTTATCGCGGAGGAAGTCCAGCACATGGGCCTGCAGCTGCCCCTCGTAGTGGTCGATGCTGTTGACGGTCTTTTTGAACGGAACGTCCGTAAATTCACACTTGAACCGTTCGTTGTTGATGATGCCGGGCATCCGCTGCAGATGCTCCTGGAACCGGCAGGTCACGGTACATGTCTCGGTGGCCAGTTGGGCGTCCAGGAAGTTGAAGCCGCCCTCCAGCGCCCGCTCCAGCAGGCTGCGGCCATAGTGGCAGGTGCGGGCGGACATGTAGTACGTCGCCATATCCGGCGAGGTGCAGCGGGGTGCGCGGAGCCGCACAGAGAAGCAGCCCGGCAGATCCAGCAGCACCTCCGGCATGAAGTAGCAGGTGTAGCCCAGCGCCAGCCTTCCATCGTCACGGCCCTGCTTGACAAGGTCGTTGTTCGCCTCCTGAAGCAGGTTCTCAAAGTAGATCAGGTGTTTCAGGTCCCTCATTTCTCATCCTCCTAAAAAATAACGGAAAATGCGTCACTCTCTTGAAAAATTATACATAATTGTGCTTTTTTTGTCAATCGAATTGTTCACTTTGCATAGATATTGGACACTTTCTCCCTATCTGTCCGTTAAATCTGCAAAAAACGGAAGTGAATTGACTTCTCCCCTACCCCGTGGTAAGATAGGGCCAGTTTTGAACAGGAGGTGCGCCTATGTGTCAGCACGAACATGACCACGAGCACGGCCATTGCCATGACCACGAACACCCTCACGCCCACGACGTCCACTCGCCGGAGGAGACGCTGGCGCTGCTGACGTACATGCTGGGCCACAACCGCCACCACGCGGAGGAGCTGCATGAGCTGGCCCATAGCGTGGATGGTGAGGCGCAGCAGCTGCTCCACGACGCGGTGGTGGACTTCACGCTGGGCAACGAGAAGCTGGAGGAGGCCCTCCGCATCCTGAAGGGGGAATGAGCATGTGTCTGTCCACCGTCTATAACACCGCGCAGCAGGTGCTGTGCAAAAATGTGGCCTCCGTCACGGAGCAGGACGGCCGTCTGGTCTTTACGGACATCATGGGCATCCCCACCGCCGTCACCGGCAGCATCCAGAAGATCGATCTGATGGACAACATCATCATCGTCCGACAGTCCTGACGTGCCCCATACAAATGCATAAAAAAGAGACGGCTCACGCCGTCTCTTTTTTATGCGTCTTTACCGCCGCACGACCTCCCGCCCGTCGGACCAGACGGACACGATGTTGTGGCGGTGGGTCATGTAGATGGCCCGCTCGAAGCGCTCCCGTACCGACAGGGGGTGGCTGGCCTCCGGGAAGTCGCCGTCGTCGATGACCACCGCGTGGAGCCTGTCGCCCACCGCAAAGCCGTCCCCGGCGCCGAAGTATTTGTGTCCCGCCGTGGTGCCCAGATAGTAGCCCTCCGGCACCGTCAGGAAATCCGGGTGCCAGCCGTCCGTGACACGCCGCGCCTTGGAGGTGCGGATGGTCATGGTGATGACCTTGTACATAGGCAGCTGGGCGCCGCCGGCGATGTCGCTGCCCAGCGTGACCCACAGGCCCTCGTTGACCATCTGCCGCACAGGACACAGGCCGGAGCAGATGTTCACGTTGGAATCCGCGCAGTGAGCCACCACAACGCCGGCCTCCCGGATGGCTCTGCGCTCCCGCTCGTCGGAGTGGACACAGTGGGCCATCACCGTATGATCCTTCCACAGGCCGTACTTGTCGTATGTCTCCCAGTACTGCTTACAGTCGGGGTGCAGCTCATGCACCCACTCGATCTCGTGGGTGTTCTCCGACAGGTGGGACTGGACGTACAGTCCCCGCTCCTGCGCCAGCCGGCCCAGCGCCGTCATCAGTTCATCGGTGCAGCTGGGGGTGAACCGGGGCGTCAGGATGGGCTTCACATGCTGAAAATGGCAGCCGTCCAGCCAACGCACCGTCTCCCGGATGGACTCCTCCGTCGTCTCCTGCAAAACGCCGGGCAGGCCATTGCGATCCATGTTCACCTTGCCCACATAGCCGGTGACGCCGGCGCGCTCCAGCTCGTCCATCAGGATCCAGGTGGCCTCCGTATGCAGGGAGGAGAACATGCACACCCGGGTGGTGCCGCTGGTGATGAGATCGCTGGCCAGCCGGCGGTACACCCGGCGGGCATAGTCCGTGTCGGCGAACCGGGCTTCCGTGGGAAAGGTGTATGTATTCAGCCAGTCCAGCAGCTGCAGATCCATGCCCATGCCCAGCATGGGGTACTGGGGCGCGTGGAGGTGCATGTCCGCGAAGGACTGCATCAGCAGCCGGTCGCCGTAGTCACGCAGCTCCGCCTGGGCCAGCGCCTCCGGCAGCACCGGATAGATGCCCTGGATCACGCCGTCCTCCAGCACCATGTAGCCGTGCTCCAGAATGGACAGCTCCCCCATTTTCGGTGCGTGGACGATATTGCCCCGTAATACCTGTGTCATGCGTCATGCCTCCCGTGCAAAAAATAAAAGGCGTCCTGACCTCCGTCAGAACACCCATAGTGGCGCCGTCGGCGGCGCCGTAGAAACGTCCCGCGCCGTTGCCGCGGGACTATATGAGCCATATTCTGCGATCAGTATAGCAGTTTTCTTCCCCTTTGGCAAGTGGAAAATCATATCCCCCGCACACGGCGCATAGGCTTGTCTGTACAGCGAGGAGGGATACCTGTGAAAAAAGACCGTTTCCGCCGTCTGGCCGCCATGGCGCTGGCCGCCGCCACGCTCTGGATCACCGCCGCTACCGTGGGCAGTGACAGTCTCCGGGAGGCGGCATCTGCCGTCCGGGACCTGTCTCTTATACACATCTGACGCTGCCGACGATCGCATAAGTGTAG
>URVR01000116.1 GCA_900551355.1 uncultured Eubacteriales bacterium
TACACTTATGCGATCGTCGGCAGCGTCAGATGTGTATAAGAGACAGCCCCTATATCTGTTACATGCGGCGCAGGGGGGTGCGCTTACACATGCGCCAGCGCCTGGTCCAGATCGGCGATGATATCGTCGGGGTCCTCCAGACCCACGGACATGCGGATCATACCGTCGGTGATGCCGGCGGCCTCCCGCACCTCACGGGGGATCATGGTGTGGGTCATGGCGGCGGCCTGCTCCACCAGCGTCTCCGTGTCGCCCAGCGACACCGCCAGCGTGCACAGCTTCAGGCTGTTGATGAACCGCTTGCCGGCCTCCAGTCCGCCCTTCACGTCAAAGGACAGCATGCCGCTGCCGCCCTTCATCTGGCGGCGGGCAATGTCGTACTGGGGGTTGCTCTCCAGCATGGGATAGCGGACGATCTCGATGCGGGGGTCGGCCTCCAGCCAGCGGGCCACCTTCAGGGCGCTCTCGTTATACTGCCGCATCCGGACGCCCAACGTCTTGAGGCCACGGCACACCAGAAACGCGGTGAACGGTGCGATGACCGCGCCAAAGTGCATCAGCGTGCCCAGCCGGCAGCGGCGCAGGAACTCGGTGTCGTTGGACACCACCGCGCCGCCCAGAATATCGCCGTGGCCGCCCATGTACTTGGTGAGGCTGTGGATGACCACGTCCGCGCCCAACTCCAGCGGCCGGGTGTTGTAGGGCGTGGCGAAGGTGTTGTCCACGAACACCTTGACCCCGTGACGGTGGGCGATCTCCGCCACGGCGGCGATGTCCACCAGCACCATGGTGGGGTTGGCGGGGGACTCCACATAGATGACCTTGGTGTTGGGCTTGATCAGCGGCTCCAGCTGGCTGAGATCCGCCGCGTCGAACACATCGTGCTGGATGCCGAAACGGGGCAGCCAGTCGCTGGTGACATCCTCGGTGCCGGAATACTTGGCACGGGTGAAGATAGCGTGATCGCCGCAGGAGGAAATACCGGGAAGCTATGGCGGCCCATAGCCTCAGGCTTTGGCCATCTCCAGCTGGTGGGCCAGGTGTCGGAGGAACGCCTCCTCGATGGGACGCAGCGCCTTGCCGCGGATGCCGATCCAGCCGATATCCACCGTGTCCGCGGTGTCGATGGCCACGCAGGCCACCTCCCGGGCCAGACGGGGCGAGATGACGCCGGTGCCGATGTCGTAGGCATTGCAGCTGCGCATCAGCGCCGTGCTGACGTACAGGTCGCTGATGTACACCACTCTGGGCGGGTAGAAGTTGGGCAGCAGCATCTCCTCGGAGTAGAACGCCGGGGAGTCGGCGCTCTGCTCGTACACGATGCAGGGATAGTCCATCAGCTCCTCCGGTGTGACGGAGGCCCGCTGCGCCAGCGGGTGGCTGTGGCTCATGAACGCATGGGGGCGGGAACGCAGCAGCTTGTTCCCCAGCTTCAGCAGCTCCCGTCCCTCGTTGGTGATGACCACGTCGGAGGGCGTCCGCTGAAAGATGGTGATGTGCAGCTCCTCCTCCAGCCCGTGCACCAGATTGCTGACGCTGGGCTGGGAGACATACAGCTTCTGAGCCGCCTTGCTGAATGAGCCGCACCGCTCCACCATGGATACATATTTCAACTGCTGCAATGTCATACGCGCATCCGCTCCTTCCCGTTGCTCCGCTTCTATTGTACAGGCATACGCTGCCCGCTGCAAGGCCCATTACTTCTCCCCGTTTTCGGCCACCCAGCCCCGGACATACTCCACGAACCGGTGGGTGGAGGCGGACAGCGCCTTCTCGTCCTTGACGGCGATGCCGATGTTGCGGTAGAACGTCATGGGCGGGCGGCAGGCCATCACCGGGTAGGGACTGTGCCGCGCCATCAGCTCCGGCAGCAGGCTGATGCCAAGGCCCTTGGACACCATGGCCAGAATAGTCCGGTCCTCCCGCGCGGTGTACTTGATGTTGGGCCGGACGTCCATCTCGTCGAAGGCGGCGCGGATCTCGTAGTCCTCGCCCTCCTCCAGCTGGATGAACGGCTCCGCCGCCAGCGCGTCCACAGGAAACGGATCGCTGCCGGCATAGGGATGGTCGCAGGGCACGATGACCTGCAGCTCGTCCCGGTGAAGGGCATAGGCCTGCAAGCGCTTCACCGACGGCAGCCGGAGAAAGCCGCAGTCCACCGTGCCCTTCAGGATCCACTCCTCCACCTGCTCGTAGAAGTCGCTTGTGACCACCTCGAACTCGATATTGGGATAGCGCTGGCCGAAGCTCTTGAGGATGGAGGGCAGCCACTGGGCCGACACGCTGGAGAAGGTAGCCACCTTCACAAGGCCGGCATCCATGCCCTTCAGACTGGCGGCGGACTGCATCAAGGCATGGTGGGCTGCGCACAGCTTCTCGATCTGGGGCAGCAGCGCCCGGCCGTCCGCCGTCAGCACCACGCCGCCGCGGTTGCGGCTGAGCAGCGTGACGCCCAGCTCTTCCTCCAGCGACTGCACCGCGTGGCTGACGCCGGACTGGGTGAAGCTCAGCGCCTCCGCCGCCTTGGAGAAGTTGCCGCAGGCCGCTGTTTTCAAGAACATCTGATACTTGGTTATGCTCATATGCCCACCTCTTTCCTGCCGCTATTCTACCATACATTTGCTCATAGTTGCAAGTACAATAATGCGTTTTACAAATGCAATATCCTGTGATATGATCCTATTGTCGACAAGGAAATCTGAAATACATGGAGGTAACAAACTATGGCACTGGTAACGAAAACGATCCGCTGCGCTGTCTGCGGCAGCAGCGATGTGGCTTTTGACGGCAAGATCTATCACTGCGCTTCCTGCGGTACGGACAGCGAGGTGAGCATGCCCGCCGCCGATCTGGCCGCGGTGAACCGCATCGTGGCGCTGGGCGGCGACAACGAGGAGCTGACCCGTCTGCGCCGGCAGTACAAAAATCTGGACATTGCCAGCTGGGACAGCGAAAACCGGCTGCAGACCAAGTAAACCGCACATAAATGCTTTTCCATGAGGGCCTCCTCCCTCACATGAAAAGCCGTCCGGCTCACCGAGCCGGACGGCTTTTTTGTTGTTACACGGCCACGGCCAGCTGGCCGATGTCTGAACCGGCCCGCCAGCGGGCGCAGTAGTCCTCGGTGCAGCGCTTGAAGCGGTCGAACAGGCGGCGGGCGCGGGCCTCGTCGCTGTACACCTTCCACAGTCCCGCGCACTTGAAATCGCAGGCGCGGTGGTCAATGAAGCCCTGCACGTCCTCCGGCGGGTAGCTGAGGAACAGCCCCACCTCGTGGGGGAACTCGCCGCTCTCCCGGAAGCGGCGGATAAGCTGGGCCACGCAGCGCCCGCAGCCGCCGCAGGAATAGCCCGCCTCCGACAGGATGCGCTGGGCCAGCCGATCCTGCAGATCGCGGTGCAGCACGGCGGGGCGGTAGAGATACAGCAGCGCCTGTCCGTCCTTGAAGCGGATGGGCAGCAGGCACAGCCCCTTGGGCGCCAGCAGCCGGTTCAGCCGCCGGACATCCGCCAGCAGCGCCTCCCTGTCGTCGCAGGGGCAGGGAAACAGGCTGCCCGTTTTGATGCCCGCCAGCGTAGGCGCACCCTGCTTGATCAAGATCGCCTCCGACATGCCGCTCCCTCCTTTTCATCTTTGATGAATAGTATGCCGCACCGTTTCGATGCGCATACGCGAGTTAAATGAATCTAACTAATACTTCTTAAAATAGCCGCGCCTGCGGCTCCTGGTTAAATTACTTTAACTGCATTGTAGCATACAGTGCCCTACCTGTCAAGTATCGCCGCCAATTTGCGCTGTGAAAGAGGGAGCCATCCCGGCATGCCGGGACGGCTCCCTCTTTTTACGGTCAGTCAGAACTGGAACACAACGCCCACGATGGCGCTGGCCAGAATGAACAAAATGGGGTGTAGGTTTTTGGTATATTTCACCCACCGGGTCAGCACCAGCAACACGGCGGCCAGGGCGATGGCTTTCCAGTTGAACAGCGCCAGCCCGGAGGCACCGGTGTTCACCAGCGCGATGAGCACCACGGAGACGCCTGCCGCCGCCACCAGCGCGGTGGAGGCGGGGCGCAGGCCGTAAAACGCGGCACTGACCCACTTGCTGTCGCGGAAGGCCTTCAGGAACGCGGCCACGATCAGGATGACGATGACAGACGGCGTCACAAGCCCCAGCGTGGCCACAAGGGCACCGCCGACGCCGCCGGTGGTGAAGCCCACATAGGTGGCCATATTCACGCCGATGGGGCCGGGGGTGGATTCGGACACGGCCAGCATGTCCGCCAGCTGGGCATGGGTGAACCAGCCGGTGCGGTCGGACATATCCTGTAGGAACGGCAGGGTCGCCAGTCCGCCGCCCACGGCGAACAGGCCTGTCTTGAAAAATTCCCAGAAAAGACGGAGGTACAGCATCATTTCGCCCTCCTTATCAGATTCTGGATGACGATGCCGCACAGAGCGGCGGCTGCCACAAAAATGACGGGCGAGACGTCCGTGACCAGCGAGGCCGCCAGCACCGCCGCAAAGATCACCGCGGCGGGCCAGTCCTTCACGGAGCCCTTCAGCAGCTTCAGCGTGGCGTTGAAGATCAGCACGCACACACATACCCGGATGCCGGCAAAGGCGTGCTGCACCCAGTCCAGATGGGAGAAGCTGTTGATGACGCCGGCCAGCGCCGTAATGATGATCAGCGAGGGGAACACGATGCCCAGGGTGGCGATGATGCCGCCCAGCACGCCCCGCTGCTTCTGCCCCACAAAGGTGGCGGTGTTGACGGCGATGATGCCGGGGGTACACTGGCCGATGGCAAAGTAATCCACCAGCTCCTCATCGGTGGCCCAGCCCTTGTTCTCCACCACCTCCCGCTGGAGGATGGGCAGCATGGCCATGCCGCCGCCGAATGTCATGACCCCCACCTTGGCGAAAGTGAGGAACAGCTCCCACAGTAATTTCACAGGATCACCTCATTCAGAATATCCGTAAAGTCCGCGGACGGACACCTCGCCGCCCCGCAGCGTCTCCGACGTGCCGTCGTCGTACCGCACCGTCAGGCCGTAGTAGGGGTCGATGCCCTCCGCCGCGGCATCGCGCACCTGGCCGCCGCGCTCCAGCCGCACCCGCTGTCCGACGTTGACGCAGCGGGCGCAGTAATCCGCCCGCCACAGAGCGGGGTCAGGCAGAACGCGGTCGTGCAGCTCCGTCAGCTCACCCACCAGCGCCCGGGCCAGCGCGTCCCGGGACACCTCGCGCCCCGACTCCGTCCGCAGGGACGTGGCCATGGCGGCCACATCGGGGGAAAAGTCGGCGGCGGTCTGGGACACGTTGACGCCGATGCCCACGACGACCCAGTCCGGCGTGCCGTCGGGACGGAAGGCCGACTCCGTCAGGATGCCGCAGACCTTCCTGCCGCCCAGCACCAGATCGTTGGGCCATTTGATGCCGCAGTGCAGGGCCTGTCTCTTATACACATCTGACGCTGCCGACGATCGCATAAGTGTA
>URVR01000117.1 GCA_900551355.1 uncultured Eubacteriales bacterium
CGAGATTCCTCTACGTCTCGTGGGCTCGGAGATGTGTATAAGAGACAGGGGTATCGGCGGTGAGGAACGTGACGCCGTTTTTCGTTTGGGTGTGGAACATGGCTGCTCCTTTCAAAAGCAAGGCGGGCGGCGGCATCAGCCGCCGCCCGCCGGTGAGTTTGGGGTATCGTTTGAAATAACTCAGGAGTGGTACTCCTTGCAGGTGCATTTCTTCCATTTCAGGCCGCTGCCGCAGGGGCACAGGTCGTTGCGGCCCACCTTCACCACGCGGGTGGGGCGCTTCTTCACAGTGCCGTCGCCGCCCACGTTCTCGGTGATGCCGGAGGCCACGCGCTCCCGCTTGACCTCCTCGTTCTGGCGCAGACGCACGGAGTACAGACGGCGCACCGTCTCCTCCTTCATGGCGTCCACCATCTCCTCGAACATCTCCAGAGACTCCTTCTTGTAGGCGTCCACGGGGTTGGTCTGGGCGTAGGCCCGGAGACGGATGCCCTGGCGCAGGTCCTGCATGGCGTCGATGTGCTCCATCCAGTACTCGTCCACCACGCGCAGGAGGATGACACGCTCCAGCTCGCGCATGACGGGGGGCGTGATCTCCGCCTCCTTCTTGGCGTAGTAGTCGGCGGCTGCGGCGGTGAACAGGTCGGTGAAGTCCTGCTGGGTCATGGTCCCGAGCTGCGCTTCGTCGATCTTCACGGTGTACTTGGGGAAGTACACGCCCTCCACGCTGCGCAGCAGATCGCGGCAGGAGGCCATGTCCAGATGCTCGGCACCCACGAAGGCGGCGTTCACCAGATTGGAGATGGCGCCGTTCATCATGTTCATGATGATGCCCTTGACGTCCATGCCGTCCAGCACCTGCTTGCGCTGACCGTAGATGATCTCGCGCTGCTTGTTCATGACGTCGTCGTACTCCAGCACGGATTTACGGGTCTGGAAGTTGCGGCTTTCCACGGTGGTCTGGGCCTGCTCGATGGCACGGGAGAGCATCTTGTTCTCGATGGGGGTGTCCTCGTCGATGTTCATGCGCTCCATGATGGAGGTGACGCGGTCGCCGCCGAACAGGCGCATCAGATCGTCCTCCAGGGAGATGTAGAACCGCGTCTCGCCGGGGTCGCCCTGACGGCCGGCACGGCCGCGGAGCTGGTTGTCGATACGGCGGGAGTCGTGACGCTCCGTGCCGATGATGAACAGGCCGCCGGCGGCCCGGACCTTCTCAGCCTCGCCGGCGATCTCCGCCTTGTGCTGGGCCAGCTTCTCGGCAAACAGCTTCCGGGCGCTGAGAATCTCCTCGTTGTCCGTCTCGGCGTAGCCGGTGGCCTCGGCGATCAGCTCGTCGGTGAGGCCGGCCTTGCGCAGGTCGTTCTTGGCCATGTACTCGGCGTTGCCGCCCAGCATGATATCCGTACCGCGGCCGGCCATGTTGGTGGCCACGGTGACGGCGCCGTACTGACCGGCCTGTGCCACGATCTCCGCCTCACGCTCGTGGTTCTTGGCGTTCAGCAGGTTGTGCTTGATGCCCTCGCGGGTCAGCATCTTGCCCAGCAGCTCGTTCTTCTCAATGGAGACGGTGCCCACCAGCACCGGCTGGCCCTTGGCGTGGCACTCCTTCACCTGGCGGATGACGGCGTGGTACTTGCCGTTTTCGGTCTTGTAGACGGAGTCCTCGTTGTCGATACGGGCGATGGGGCGGTTGGTGGGGATCTCGATGATGTCCAGGGCGTAGATGGTGGCGAATTCCTCCTCCTCCGTCAGGGCCGTACCGGTCATGCCGGACAGCTTGCGGTACAGGCGGAAGTAGTTCTGGAACGTGATGGTGGCCAGCGTCTTGCTCTCGCGCTGGACGGACAGATGCTCCTTGGCCTCGATGGCCTGATGCAGACCCTCGGAGTACCGGCGGCCGAACATCAGACGGCCGGTGAACTCGTCCACGATGACCACCTCGCCGTCCTTCACCACATAGTCCACGTCGCGCTTCATGATGCCGTGGGCCTTGATGGCCTGGTTGATATGGTGGGCGGTGGTGCTGTTCTCCGGGTCGCTGAGGTTGTCCAGGTGGAAGAACTCCTCCGCCTTCTTGATGCCCCGGGCGGTGAGGGAGCAGGTGCGGGCCTTCTCGTCCACGATGTAGTCCGCGTCGATGTTGACGTCCTCTTCCTCCTTGTCGTCCGTCTCCGCCACCACATACTTCTTCAGGCGGGCGGCGAACATCTCGGCCATGTCGTACATCTGGGTGGACTTTTCGCCCATGCCGGAGATGATCAGGGGGGTGCGGGCCTCGTCGATGAGGATGGAGTCCACCTCGTCCACGATGGCGAAGGCGTGGCCCCGCTGCACCTGCTCGTTGGCGTAGATGGCCATGTTGTCGCGGAGGTAGTCGAAGCCCATCTCGTTGTTGGTGCCGTAGGTGATATCCGACTGGTAGGCCTTCTGCCGCTCCTCCTTGGTCATGTCGTGGATGATGAGACCCACGGTAAGACCCATGAAGCGGTGTACCTTGCCCATCCACTCGGAGTCGCGCTTGGCCAGATAGTCGTTGACGGTGACGATGTGGACGCCCTCGCCGGTCAGTGCGTTCAGGTAGGCGGGCAGCGTGGCCACCAGCGTTTTGCCTTCACCGGTCTTCATCTCGGCGATGCGGCCCTGGTGCAGCACGATGCCGCCCACCAGCTGGACAGGGTAGGGGCGCATGCCCAGCACGCGGTCGGCGGCCTCCCGCACGGCGGCAAACGCCTCCGGCAGGATGTCGTCCAGCGTCTCGCCGTTGGCAAGGCGCTCCTTGAACTCGGGGGTCTTGGCCTGGAGCTGCGCGTCGGTCAGGGCCTTGTACGCGTCCTCCAGCGCCGTGATCTTATCCACGATGGGATAGATGCTCTTCAGCTCGCGCTGGCTGTATGTTCCGAAAACCTTGGTAAACAGTCCCATATATCCGTATCCTTTCCATGTAAAAGAATATGTATCCAGTATTACAAGTATACAGTATACCACAGGAGAGTGTCTAATGCAAAAGAATTTCTGTGAACAATTTGCGGCAGGCGGCGGGCAAAGGACGCGCTTTACGGTTGTACAGGCCGGAAAAATGTGGTATACTTTCCCATATAAACTTTGAAAAGGAGTTTCCGCCATGAAGCTGAGCTTTTACGGCGCTGACCAGTGCGTTACCGGCAGCTGCCATTGTCTGGAGGTCAACGGAAAGAAAATACTGGTGGACTGCGGATTGCAGCAGGGACGGGACGAGATCGACAACGCCGCCCTGCCGTTCCATCCGGGCAGCATCGACGTGGTGCTGGTGACCCACGCCCACATCGACCACTCGGGGCGCATCCCCATGCTCATCAAAAACGGGTTTCAGGGCCGCATCATCACCACGCGGCTGACGGCGGAGCTGCTGGACATCATGCTGCAGGACTCCGCCCACATCCAGGAGCAGGACGCGGAGTATCAGAACCGCAAGAACAAGCGGGCCGGCCGGCCGGAGGTGCAGCCCATCTACACCGTGGCCGACGCCATACAGGTGCGGGAGTATATCCAGACCTGCGAGTACGGTCAGCAGGTGCAGGTCACCGACGACGTGACGGCGGAGTTCATCGACGCCGGGCATCTGCTGGGCTCCGCCAGCATCAAGCTGACGTGCCGCGAGGGCGGCGAGACGCGGACCGTGGTGTTCTCCGGCGATATCGGCAATGTGGATCAGCCCATCATCCGCAACCCCCAGTTCTTCGACAGCGCCGATTATGTGCTGATGGAGTCCACCTACGGCGACCGCAACCACACGGAGGTGTGGAGCTATACCGATCAGCTGGCACAGATCATCGACGAGACGCTGGCCAAGGGCGGCAACGTGGTGATCCCTGCCTTTGCCGTGGGCCGCACCCAGGAGCTGCTGTACTTCATCCGGGAGATCAAGGACAAGGGGCTGGTGACGTCCGTCAGGGACTTCCCGGTGTATGTGGACAGTCCGCTGGCCAAGAAGGCCACCACCATTTTCTGCGGCGACCTGCGGGGCTATCTGGACGAGGACGCGCTGGCGCTGGTGCAGGACGGCACCCACATGTTCAATTTCCCCGGCCTGCACCTGACGGAGACGGTGGAGGAGTCCAAGCTGCTGAACATGGACAAGACCCCCAAGGTCATCATCTCCGCCAGCGGCATGTGCGACGCGGGCCGCATCCGCCACCACCTGAAGTACAACCTGTGGCGGGGCGACAGCGCCGTGGTGTTCGTGGGCTTCCAGTCCCCCGGTACGCTGGGGCGGAACCTGCTGGACGGCGCGCCCAGCGTGAAGCTGTTCGGCGAGGAGATCGCCGTGCGGGCCAAGATCGTGAATTTCCAGGGGCTGTCCTCCCACGCCGACCACGACCATCTGGTGGACTGGGTGAAGCACTTCTCCCCGGAAAAGACCACCCATGTGTTTATCGTACACGGCGACCGGGAGGTGGCGCCGGTGTTCGCAGAGACGGTGAAGGGACTGGGCTTCGCGGCTCACGCGCCCCAGTACACCGAGGAGTATGACCTGATCGCCGACAGGAAGCTGGCGGCAGGCTATCTGCCGGAGCGTAAGACCCGGGCCTACGACGGCGCGCCCAAGGCTACAGGCGCCTATCAGAAGCTGGTGCAGCTGGGCGATATGCTCATCGGGCTTATCCGCCGCAGCAAGGGCCGGGACAACAAGACGCTGGCCGCCTTTGCCGAGGCCATCAGCAAGGTCATCAGCAAGTTCGAGTTCTGAGCCGTGCCGGAGAAGAACCAGATATATCGCGCCCGCATCGAGGGGTACACCTCCGAGGGACTGGGCGTGGCCCGCATCGACGGGCAGGCGGTGTTCGTACACCGGGCGCTGCGGGGCGAGGACTGTGACGTCCTTATCCTGAAGGTGCTGAAAAACGCCGCCTTCGGCAAAACGGTGCGGGTGCATGCGCCGTCGCCCCACCGGGTGGAGCCGGACTGCCCGTACTACGGGCGGTGCGGCGGCTGCGACTTCCGCCATATGGACAGGGCCGAGGAGCTGGACGCCAAGCGCGCCGCGGCCGAGGAGAACGAGGGCGGCTACGCGGGCTACGACCGCACCTGCCGCGACCTCGACCCCGCCGAGGCGGCCGCGCGCATCGAGGCCGGCGAGCCCCACGTGTGGCGCCTGCGCGTGCCCGAGGGCCGCGGCGCCATCGAGTTCGACGACGCCGTGTACGGCCACGTGAGCTTCCCGGCCGACGTGATGGACGACATGATCGTCGTGCGCACCGACGAAAGCCCCACCTACAACTTCGCCGTGGTGTGCGACGACGCGAACATGGGCATCACGCACGTCATCCGCGGCGACGACCACCTGTCCAACACCCCGCGCCAGATCCTCATCTACGAGGCGCTCGGATT
>URVR01000118.1 GCA_900551355.1 uncultured Eubacteriales bacterium
TCTACACTTATGCGATCGTCGGCAGCGTCAGATGTGTATAAGAGACAGGTCAGGTGCTGACCAACGTGAAGGCCATTCTGGAGGCCGCCGGCCTCACCATGGACAATGTGGTCAAGACCACCGTGTTCCTGCAGCACATGAGCGACTTCGCCGCCATGAACGCGGTATACGCCGAGTTCTTCACCGAGGGTCAGTATCCCGCCCGCTCCGCCGTGGAGGTGGGTGCGCTGCCCCGCGGCGCGCTGGTGGAGATCGAGACCATCTGCGTCAAGTAAGGCTGAACAGCACAAAAAGGCCCCCTATGCCATGCATAGGGGGCCTTTCATGTATTATGCTCCGGGCGGTTCAGGCCAGGGTCTCCATCTCCTGGTTGACCCGCTCCTCGCAGCTGCGCATGGCCAGAATGGTCTTTTCCATCAGCTCCTCGATGGTCCAGCCCAGACGCTCTGCGCCGGTGTTGATGACATCGCGGGAGCAGCCGGCGGCGAACTTCTTGTCCTTGTACTTCTTCTTCAGGCTGCTGACCTCCATGTCCATGACGCTCTTGCTGGGGCGCATGCGGGCAGCGGCGCCGATGAGGCCCGTCAGCTCGTCGGCGGCGAACAGCACCTTCTCCATCTGGTGGGTCGGCTCCACGTCGCACACCAGTCCGTAGCCGTGGGAACAGACGGCGTGGATGAACTCCTCGCTGCACCCGGCCTTCTGCAGCAGCTCCGGCGCCTTGAGACAGTGCTGCTCCGGCCACAGCTCAAAGTCGATGTCGTGGAGCAGGCCCACCGTGGCCCAGAAATCCGCGTCCTCGCCGTAGCCCAGCTCGTTGGCGTACCAGCGCATGACGCCCTCCACCGTCAGGCCGTGCAGGATATGGAACGGCTCCTTGTTATACTCCTTCAGGGCGGCCAGCGCCGCTTCGCGGGAGATGCACTCTTTCATCTTCACAGACCTCCTTTGTGTACTTTAATTGCCCCCTATTTTAGCAGGCTATTCCCGGATGTCAAGCTGTTTTCCAGCACATGCAGCAGCATGGCGGCGTGGCCGTATTCCGCCCGGCTCAGCCGCTGGAACAGCTCCCGCAGGCATACGTCCTCCGTGTCCTCCGCCGCCTGTGCGTAGGCCGCGCCGCCGCAGGCCTCCTCGTGATACAGCTCCCGCAGCAGCTGGCACCACGGCAGCGGCGGCTCCTGCCCC
This sequence comes from uncultured Eubacteriales bacterium, assembly GCA_900551355.1. GTDB lineage: Bacteria > Bacillota > Clostridia > Oscillospirales > Oscillospiraceae > Vescimonas. The sequence goes on from URVR01000118.1 coordinate 1,189, forward strand.
GCGGCGGCCGGCGGCTGATAGAACTTCCCGGTCATCAGATAGTGGGCGGTCAGCAGCGTCCGGGCGTGGGCCAGCTCCTCGTCCGCCATGCGCAGCATTGCACGCCGGGCGGCGGCAGGCGCGCTCCGGGCGTGGCACCGGTAGGCCCGTGCCATGGACACCTCCTCGTCGATAAAACGCCGCAGCCGGGTCAGGCCGTCCTCCGTGGGCACGGCCATGCAGCACGCCTCCTGTGCCTCGTCGGCGGGCAGCGGCGCAAAGGGCGTCAGCTCCGGCGCCACCCGCCGCCATACCGCCTCCGACAGCGCCCGGTCATAGGGTAAATTCAGTTCCTGCTCCATGTTTGAACGCCTCCTTCTCACGGCATACTATGCGTAAAGGCACGGCGGTGCGCCTGTCTGCCCCGTTTGCGGCGAAATGTGCAGGAAAAGATTGCTTTTTTTCCGGAAATCTGTTACACTGACACAGTTGTAAAGCGCATCCGCTTTTCCAACAGCTGTTGCATATGCCACATCCTTCCAACAGCCCATCTGGTATACTTCAGATACCACCTCAGAGAGAGGAGAGCTATCCATGCTGGAACTGCAAAATATCTGTTACCGCGTGTCCACTCCCGACGGGGAGCAGGACATTCTCAAAAACGTATCCATCACCATCCCCGACCACAAGCTGATGGTGTTCACCGGTCCCAACGGCGGCGGCAAGACCACGCTGGCCAAGGTCATCATGGGGCTGGTGCAGCCCACGTCCGGCCGCGTGCTCTATAACGGCGAGGACGTGACGGACCTGTCCATCACCGAGCGGGCGCACCGGGGCATCAGCTACGGCTTTCAGCAGCCGCCGCGCTTCAAGGGCATCACCGTCCACGACCTGCTGCTTCTGGCGGCGGGGCAGGAGAAGCTCAGCAAGGACAAGTGCTGCGCGTACCTGACCAAGGTGGGCCTGTGCGCCAACGACTATCTGGACCGCGAGGTGGACGTGTCCCTGTCCGGCGGCGAGGTCAAGCGCATCGAGATCGCCACCATTCTGGCCCGCCGGGGCGACCTGATGATCTTCGACGAGCCGGAGGCCGGCATCGACCTGTGGAGCTTCGCCCGCCTCACCGAGACGTTCGAGCAGATCCATCAGGAGGGCAGAGCCACCATGATCATCATCTCCCATCAGGAGCGCATCATCCGCCTGGCGGATGAGATCGTGGTCATCGCCAACGGGCAGATCGCCCACCGCGGCAGCACCGAGGAGGTATTCCCCCTGATCCTGGCGGATACGCTGGGCGGCTGTCCCGTGCTGGAGAGAAAGGAGGGCGCACAATGATCACCGATATTGACGCCAAGCTGCTTGAAAAGATCGCCGACCTGACGGGCAAGCCCGTGGGCGCCTTCAATATCCGCAAGGACAGCGGCTGCGAGGCCCGCCAGTCCACGGAGCACATCGACATCACCCCCCGCGCCGACGGCAGGCAGGGCATCGACATCCGCATCAAGCCCGGCACGAAGGGGGAGAAGTGCTACATCCCCGTCATCATCAGCAGGACCGGCCTCAGCGAGATGGTCTACAACGACTTCTATGTGGGCGACGACTGCGACGTGGAGATCGTGGCCGGCTGCGGCATCCACAACTCCGGCTGCGACGAGAGCCGTCACGACGGCGTCCATACGTTCCACATCGGCAAAAACGCCCGGGTGCATTACAGCGAGAAGCACTACGGCGAGAACGACCCCGGCCAGACCGGCGGCAACATCATGAACCCCAAGACCGTGGTGTATCTGGGAGAGAACTCCACCATGCAGATGGACACCGTCCAGATCCGGGGCATCGACTCCACCAAGCGGGAAACGGACTTCTTCTGCGAGGCCGGCAGCGAGGTGGTGGTGACGGAGCGCCTCCTGACCCACGGCAGCCAGCAGGCGGAGAGCGACATGAACATCCAGCTCAACGGCCACGACGCCAAGGGCCGGGTCATCTCCCGCTCCGTGGCGCAGGATGAGTCCCATCAGGTGTTCCGTCCCGTCATGGTGGGCAACGCCCAGTGCTTCGGCCACGTCCAGTGCGACAGCATCATCATGGGCCAGGCCAAGATCGAGTCCGTGCCCGCCATCACCGCCAACTGTCCCGACGCGCAGCTCATCCACGAGGCGGCCATCGGCAAGATCGCCGGTGACCAGCTTTTGAAGCTGGAGACGCTGGGCCTGACGGAGGAGGAGGCCGAGGACACCATCCTCAAGGGCTTCCTTGCCTGAACCATACGAAAACCCGAAAAGACCGCCGCAAGGCGGTCTTTTTCATGCCCGGAGGCCCAGCTCGTTCCACATTTTCCCGTCCCCTCCGGGGATTGACGCCCGCCGCCGAAAACGGTATAATCAAGCTGTATGCGCTGATCTGACAGGGAAGGGAGGTGCCACCCGTGCGCGATACGTTTTCCGACTGCCACCCGGCGGTGAATTTTCTCTATTTTGCGCTGGTGCTGGCCTGCTCCATGACCCTGATGCACCCCGCCTGCCTGCTGATCTCCCTCGCCGGCGCCTGCTGCTATGTCACGCGGCTGTGCGGCCTGCGGGAGCTGGGCCGCAGCGCCCGCTGGCTGGTGCCCATGGCGCTGCTGGCGGCGCTGGTGAACCCCGCCTTCGTCCATCAGGGCGTCACCATCCTGACCTACCTGCCCTCCGGCAACCCCCTGACGCTGGAGAGCATCCTCTACGGCCTTGCCGCGGCGCTGCTGCTGGCGTCGGTGGTGCTGTGGTTCCGCTGCTTCAGCACCGTCATGACCTCCGATAAATTCATCTACCTCTTCGGCCGCGTCATCCCCGCCCTGTCGCTGGTGCTGAGCATGACGCTGCGCTTCGTGCCCCGCTTCCGCCGCCAGTTCCGCGCCGTGTCCCAGGCCCAGCGCTATATGGGCCGCGACACCGCCTCCGGCGGCCTGATCCAGCGCGGGAAAAACGCCATGAAGGTCTTTTCCGTCCTGGTCACCTGGAGCCTGGAGAGCGCCATCGACACGGCGGACAGCATGCGCAGCCGGGGCTACGGCCAGCCGGGCCGCACCGCCTTCTCCATCTACCGTCTGGACGACCGCGACCGCAGCCTGCTGCTGTGGCTGGGCTTCTGCGGCCTGTATCTGCTGGTGGGCGCGCTGTCCCGCGGCCTGTACTTCCAGTATTACCCCCTGCTGCTGGGCGCCCCGGCCCAGCCCCTGACCATCAGCTTTTTCGCGGTGTACCTGCTGCTGTGCCTGACGCCTGCCGCCATGTCGTGGGCATCCCGGCGCCGCTTCCACCGCATGAAAGGAGGCGCCTGATATGGACGAGCTGTTCCGCCTGAGCGGCTTCGGCTTCACCTACCCCCAGCAGCGCCGTCCCGCTCTTGCCGGCATCGGCCTCACCATCCGCCCCGGCGAATTCTGGGTGCTGTGCGGTCCCTCCGGCTGCGGCAAATCCACGCTGCTGCGCCAGCTCAAGACCGTTCTCGCCCCTCACGGCACTGTTGAGGGGGAGGTATACTTTCAGGGCACACCCCTGCGGGATGTCCCCCTGCGGCAGCAGGCGGCGGACATCGGCTTCGTCCTCCAGTCGCCGGAGCATCAGGTGGTGACGGACAAGGTCTGGCACGAGCTGGCCTTCGGACTGGAGAGCATGGGCTGCGACACCCCCACCATCCGCCGCCGCGTGGCGGAGATGGCGTCATTTTTCGGTATTCAGGGCTGGTTCCACAAGTCGGTGGATCAGCTTTCCGGCGGCCAGAAGCAACTGCTGAGCCTGGCCTCCGTCATGGTGATGCAGCCCCGTGTGCTGATCCTGGACGAGCCTACCAGCCAGCTGGACCCCATCGCCGCCGCCGACTTTCTGCAGACGCTGGGCCGCATCAACCGCGAGCTGGGCACCACCGTCCTCCTGACGGAGCACCGGCTGGAGGAGGCGCTGCCCCTTGCCACCCACGCCGCCGTGCTGGACGGCGGCCGCCTGCTGTGTACCGGCACCCCCTCGGAGGTGGGCCGCCAGCTGCGCGGCCGGGATCACGGCATGTTTCTGGCCATGCCCGCCGCCATGCGGATATGGGCCTCCGTCCGCAGCGACGATCCCGCTCCCGTCACCGTCCGGGAGGGCCGGGACTTCCTGCGCCGCTGGCAGGCGGCGCACCCCCTGTGCCCGCTCTGTCTCTTATACACATCTCCGAGCCCAC
>URVR01000119.1 GCA_900551355.1 uncultured Eubacteriales bacterium
ACACTTATGCGATCGTCGGCAGCGTCAGATGTGTATAAGAGACAGGTACTTGTATTTCCGCCGGCACTGTGTTAGAATATTACCGCACTGGGCCGGAAATGCGTATGCGCCCCGTGCAGAAAGGAGGGCGGCGCCATGCTGCTTGACCGTATATCTATAAAGAATGAGGCGAAGGGCATCGTCAGAAATGCCAGCGTCTCCGCGTATCTGTTCACTCTGCTGTTCCTGGCCCTCTCGTGGCTGCTCACCGGCACGTCGGACTATGTCTCCCTGAATGAGGAGCTGGTATACAATATTTATTATGCCACCGGCGTGGATCTGTCGTTCCTCATCCTGCACCGCGCCTTCCCGGCCCTGCTGGTGACGTTCGTCAGCATCCTGACGGCGCTGCTGGGCATGCTGCTGGACACCGGCTATATCCTGTACCACCTTGGCATCCGCCGGGGTGAGGAGATGCCCTACCTGACGCTGTTCGACAGCTTTTCCTTTGCCGGCAAGGTGATCCTGCTGTACATCGTCCAGTATATCTTCATCTTCCTGTGGAGCCTGCTGTTCGTCATCCCCGGCATCATCGCCGCCTACCGCTACCGCTTCGCCTACTACAACCTGTGCGAAAACCCGGACATGGGCGTGATGGAAGCTCTCAACATGAGCAAGGCCCAGACCAACGGCTTCAAGTGGCAGCTGTTCGTGCTGGATCTCAGCTTCCTGGGCTGGCAGCTGCTGTGCGCCCTGACGCTGGGCATCCTCTCCATCTGGGTCCAGCCCTATGTCACCCAGACCAACGTCGGCTACTTCCAGCAGATCAAGGCCGCCAAGGGCATCGGCTGGACGCCCCGCGCCCCGGAGGAGGACCATACCTTCCACCCCAACGACCCCTTTGACGGCACGGACAATTCCGGCCTGTAATGTGCTTCGCAGAAGAACATGGAGACAACCATGCGGTTGTCTCCATGATTTTTTTTGTTTATCTTACACAAATTTTGGCATAACTACCACTTCTCATACACGAGCAGTTCATTAAAAATTTAACAATAAACGTTTTTCGGCTTGCAGTTAAAATCTTAACGTAGTAGACTGTTGTTATCCGGACACCGGCCGTTCTGGAGGGGAGCGGTCAGGCCCTCATCCGTACCCAAAAAGAAAATTGTGTTGCAAGGAGAGTGTCGCTGTGTTCAAGAAATTTACCAACGGCTGCGTGCGCGTAGTCAACCGGTGGCTGCCGGATGCGTTCCTGTTCGCCATCATCCTGACCCTCGTGGTATTCGTGGGCGCCATGTGCGCCACCGGCATGGGCCCCATTGAGATCATCGCCAAGTGGGGCGACCAGAAGGGCGGCTTCTGGAATCTGCTGGCCTTCTCCATGCAGATGGCCCTGGTGCTGGTCTTCGGCTCTGCCATGGCCTCCGCCAAGCCCTGCAAGAAGGCGCTGCGCGCGGTGGCCGGCCTGTGCCACAACAACAAGCAGGCCATTCTGGTCACCACCTTCGTGTCCACCATCTGCTGCTGGCTGAACTGGGGCTTTGGCCTGGTCATCGGCGCCCTGCTGGCCAAGGAGGTCGTGCGCCGGGTGCCCACCGTGGACTATCCCCTGCTGATCGCCTCTGCCTACTCCGGCTTCGTCATCTGGCACGCCGGTCTGTCCGGCTCCATCCCCCTGGATCTGGTGGCCGGCAAGGACTTCGGCGGCGTGGTCTATCAGGCCCCCATCACCGCCACCGTGTTCCATCCCATGAACCTCATCATGTGCGGTGCCGTCCTGCTGGTGATGCCTCTGGTGAACTACGCCATGCACCCCGACAAGGACCGCACCGTCACCGTCGACCCGGCTCTGCTGGTGGACGAGGAGGAGCGTACCTATGTGATGGATACCCCCGCTGAGAAGCTGGAGCACTCCAAGATCCTGTGGCTCATCACCGTGGTGTTCGGCTTCATCTACATCGTGTACTACTTCGTGCAGAACGGCTTCACCCTGGGCCTGAACATCGTGAACATGATCTTCCTGTTCCTGGGCCTGCTGCTCCACGGCGACCTGCGCCGCTATGTGGACGCCATCGGCGATGCCGCTGCCGGTGCCGCCGGCATCCTGCTGCAGTTCCCGTTCTATGCCGGTATCATGGGCATGATGGTGGCCTCCAATGACCAGGGCGTGTCTCTGGCCGGCGTCATCTCCCAGTTCTTCGTCAGCATCTCCACCAACGTGACGTTCCCCATGCTGTCCTTCCTGGCGGCCGGTATCGTCAACTTCTTCGTCCCCTCCGGCGGCGGCCAGTGGGCCGTCCAGGGCCCCATCATGATGCCTGCCGGTCTGGAGATGGGCATCGAGAACGGCCGCACCGCCATGGCCATCGCCTGGGGCGACCAGTGGACCAACATGATCCAGCCGTTCTGGGCGCTGCCTGCGCTGGGCATCGCCAAGCTGTCCGCCCGCGACATCATGGGCTACCTGGTGGTGGTCCTGCTGTTCACCGGCGTGGTGGCCTGCCTGGGCTTCCTGGGCTGGGCACTATTCTTCTGAGAGATACCATCCTCACAATATCTCCCCGACCCGCACACAGGGACGGCGCCTCGGCGCCGTCCCTGTGTTTTTGTGTGTATTTATATGTATATATGGTGCTTGCCGCCGGTCACACCGTGGCCGTCTCCCGCGCCTCCGCTGCCGCCGCCTCCGGCGCATCGCTGCCGTCGAAGGGCGTCTCCAGCAGCTCCGGCCGCCGGATGTACTTGCGGAAGTCGTTGCAGAACGCCGCGTACTCGTACCCGGTGCAGATGCGCTCGTCCATGACGATGCCCAGCGGCATCATCTTCTTGCTCAGGTCGCCGCTCATATAGTTGGGCACCGGCTTGCCCATGCACACGAACACGCTGGTGGTGCCGAACTCGTAGCAGTGGTGGTGGATGTAGCTGGTCTTGATGGAGGCCAGGTTGGTGATGAACATGCTGGTGTGGAACGGGCTGAGGTCGATGATCTTCCGGGGCAGCAGGCCGTGCTTGTCCAGATGGTAGGCCAGCCACAGCACGAACTTGGGCAGTCCCGGCACGGAGAACATCATCCGGGCGAACTTGTCGGTGCTGTTCTTCTGCTCCGTCTGGCTGTTGGCGTCGACGGCATCGCTGATCTTCTGCTGGATGGTGAACACCGTGTCCGTCGGCTCCAGATAGATCTTCAGCGTCGTCTCGTCCGGCGAGCCGTCCGCCAGCTTCTTCAGGATCACAAAGGACACGCAGAAGTGGTTGCGCTTGTAGATACGGCTGTTCATCACGAAGTAGTTCAGCTTCGGATTGGTCTGCACCGCCTTGTAGTACGCGGCGATGATCACGGCCATGTGGCTGATGCGGATGCCGCTGCGCCGCTTTTCGCGGATATACGCCTTGATGACCTCCTCATCGATGTTCTCGGTGATGGTGTTCTGTGCGTCGTACCGCTTGGGCATGATGTAGGGGACGGCCGCCACGATCGGCGGCAGGTTCTTTACTCTCGTTCCGTCAGGACGCATGGGCAAACCCTCGATTCTGTCTGAATTACGCTCATTGTACCCCATCCTTTCGACAAAAGCAACCCGCAGAGCCGCGTTTTCTGCACACCGCCCGCCGCCGCGCATTTTACCCTTTACCTTTTCCTCAACATTTGTTATAATAAAGTATTATTATAATGATGAAACTGGCGGCATAGTCCCTGGCGCCGGCAGGAGGGAGGTGACCCGCCGTGAAATTTCAGAAATGGCACATTGCCGACCCGCATCCCGAGGCGGCGGCCCGTCTGACGGCGGCGGGCTACCCCTGTCTCGTGTCGGCGGTGCTGGCCTCCCGGGGCATCGGGACCGTGGAGGAGGCCGCCGCCTTCCTGGAGCACGAGCAGCGCCTGACCTACAGCCCCTTCCTCATGGCCGACATGGACAAGGCCGTGGCGCGGGTGCAGCAGGCGCTGGCCGCTCACGAGAAGATCGCCGTGTTCGGTGACTACGACGTGGACGGCATCACCGCCACCTGCATCCTGGTGGACTACCTGCAGGGCCGGGGCGCCGACGTGCTGCACTATATCCCCCGCCGCATCGAGGACGGCTACGGCCTGAGCTGCGACGCCATCGAGGGCCTGTACCAGAAGGGCGCCCGGCTGCTGATCACCGTGGACTGCGGCATCACCGGCGTGGAGGAGGTGGACTTCGCCAACTCCCTGGGCATGGACGTGGTCATCACCGACCACCACGAGTGCAAGGAGACGCTGCCCCGCGCCGTGGCGGTGGTGGATCCCCACCGGCCCGACTGTCCCTATCCCTTCAAGCATCTGGCCGGCTGCGGCGTGGCGCTGAAGCTGGCGCTGGCGCTGGGCGGCCCGGACAGGGAGGAGGCCCTGTTCTCCCGCTACTGCACGCTGGCCGCCATCGGCACCGTGGCCGACGTGATGCAGATGTCCGGCGAGAACCGCACCATCGTGTCCCGTGGTCTTGCCGCCATCGAGCACTCCGACTTTATCGGGCTTCACGCCCTTCTGAAGGAGGCCGGTCTTGCCGGCCGGGAGATCACCTCCGTGCAGATCGGCTTCGTGCTGGCGCCCCGCATCAACGCGGCGGGCCGCATGGGCGCCGCCGACAAGGCGGCGGAGCTGCTGCTGTGCACCGACCCTGCGGAGGCCGAGCGTATGGCCCGGGATCTCTGCGCCCTGAACCGGGAGCGGCAGAACGTGGAGCAGACCATCTACTCCCAGGCGGAGGAGATGATCGCCCGCCTGCCCGACCGTGACCGCAGCGCGCTGGTGCTGGAGAGCAGCCGCTGGCATCAGGGCGTGGTGGGCATCGTGGCCAGCCGCATTGCCGAGGAATACGCCTGCCCCACCTTCCTGATCTGTCTGGACGGCGAGCACGGCAAAGCCAGCTCCCGCAGCCACGGGGGCTTCAACCTGTTTGCCTCCCTGAGCGCCCTGTCTCCGCTGCTGGAAAGCTACGGCGGCCATGAGCTGGCCGCGGGCTTTACCATTTCCCGCGCCAACATTCCGGAATTCCGCCGCCAGATCTGCGCGCTGGCCGCGCAGTATTACACAGACGACGTGCCGCGGACGGTTCTGGATGTGGACTGCGCCGTTTCCCCGGAGCTGCTGACCCTGCACAATGTGGACGCCCTGCAAATGCTGGAGCCCTGCGGCAACGGCTGCCCCAAGCCGGTGCTGATGATGAAGAATCTGACCATCGACCGCATCAGCATGGTGGGCGGCGGACGGCATATGCGCCTGCGCCTGTGCAGCGGACACATGTACCTGAACGCCATCTACTTTTCCGCCACGCCCCAGACGGTGTCCATCCTGTCTCTTATACACATCTGACGCTGCCGACGATCGCATAAGTGTAGAT
>URVR01000120.1 GCA_900551355.1 uncultured Eubacteriales bacterium
CGTGGGCTCGGAGATGTGTATAAGAGACAGCCGCTTCGCCGTGGATATCGCGGAGAAGCCTCTCAGCGCCGACGGCATCGACCAGGTGCGCTTCCTCATGTCCGCCAACGTGGGCGAGGAGCTGCGCCCCATCCACAAGATCGCCTCCGGAGGTGAGCTGGCCCGCATCATGCTGGCCATGAAGAACGTGCTCAGCGAGCAGGACATGGTGGGCACGCTGGTGTTCGACGAGGTGGACACCGGCGTCAGCGGCCGCGCCGCCCAGAAGGTGGCGGAGAAGATGGCCCGCATCAGCCGCCGCAAGCAGGTGCTGTGCGTCACCCATCTGCCCCAGCTGGCCGCCATGGCGGACACCCACTTCTCCGTGGAAAAGGGAGAGAAGAACGGCCGCACCTACACGGCGGTGCAGCGTCTGGACCGGGAGCAGCGCCGGCAGGAGCTGGCCCGTCTCACCGGCGGCAGCCATGTGTCCCGCACCATGCTGGATGGCGCGGAGGAGCTGCTGGCCGAGGCGGAAAAGTTCCGCGATTCCATATGATGCGGGATATTTTTTCGTTTTGTGAAAATAATAGTTGACAAACGAAAAAAATCTGCTACAATAGCCTCAACTTGATACCGTGACAGCGATGAAAGGAAGAAGTAGCACGCTTCAGCGCCTGCAAAGAGAGCCTCCGGCTGGTGGAAGGAGGAGAGGGCGAGGCCTGTGAATACATCCCGGAGCAGCCTCCCGAACGTTCACACGAGCCAGTAGGGATGTGTCGGGTTCGCCCGTTACAGCGATAGGGTGTGTCAGCACCCGATGAGGCCGTGTTCGTGAGGGCGCGGCGAATATGAGGTGGTACCGCGATCTATATCGCCCTCTGTCGACAGGCAGGGGGCGTTTTTTACGTCCTCTGCACAGAAACCGACAACAAAAAACAATGGAAAGGAAACTGGAAAAATGGGAATTTATGAAGAACTGGTGGCCCGCGGCCTGATCGCACAGGTCACCAACGAGGATGAGATCCGCGAGATGGTCAACAACGGCAAGGCCACGTTCTACATCGGCTTTGACTGCACGGCGGACTCCCTGCATGTCGGCCACTTTATGGCCCTGTGTCTGATGAAGCGCCTGCAGATGGCGGGCAACAAGCCCATCGCCCTGATCGGCGACGGCACCACGCTGATCGGCGACCCCTCCGGCCGTACCGATATGCGCCAGATGCTGACCGAGGAGACCATCAAGCACAACGCGGAGTGCTTCAAGCGCCAGATGGAGAAGTTCATCGACTTCTCCGACGGCAAGGCCCTGATGCTGTATAACTCCGAGTGGCTGAAGCCCCTGAACTATATCGAGCTGCTGCGCGAGGTGGGCGGCTGCTTCTCCGTGAACAACATGCTCCGCGCCCGCTGCTACGAGCAGCGTATGGAGCGCGGTCTGAGCTTCCTGGAGTTCAACTACATGATCATGCAGAGCTACGACTTCTACTACATGTTCCAGCATTACGGCTGCAACATGCAGTTCGGCGGCGACGACCAGTGGAGCAACATGCTGGGCGGCACCGAGCTGATCCGCAAGAAGCTGGGCAAGGATGCCCACGCCATGACCATCACCCTCCTGATGAACTCCGAGGGCAACAAGATGGGCAAGACCGCCAAGGGCGCCGTGTGGCTGGATCCCAACAAGACCAGCCCCTTCGAGTTCTTCCAGTACTGGCGCAACGTGGGCGATGCCGATGTGCTCAAGTGCATCCGCATGCTGACGTTCCTGCCGCTGGAGGAGATCGACAAGATGGACAAGTGGGAAGGCTCCCAGCTCAACGAGGCCAAGGAGATTCTGGCTTACGAGCTGACGAAGCTGGTCCACGGCGAGGAGGAGGCCGAGAAGGCCAAGGCCGCGTCCAGAGCGCTGTTCTCCGGCGACGGCGACACCGAGCATATGCCCGCCACCGAGCTGACCAACGATGATTTCGGCGGCGGCGCCATCGACGTGCTGACGCTGCTGGTCAAGTGCGGTCTGGCCGCCTCCAAGGGCGAGGCCCGCCGTCTGGTGCAGCAGGGCGGCGTCACCGTCAACGACGAGAAGGTATCCGCCATCGAGACCACCTTCGGCTGCGAGCAGTTCACCGGCGACGGTGTTGTCATCAAGAAGGGCAAGAAGGTCTTCCACAGGGCTGTTCTGGTGTAATAGCCCCGTTTGATCTCACATATGACCGACCATCATATGATCTCCATGCGGGAAGGGCTGCGGCATCGCCGCGGCCCTTCCTGCGTTTATCCTGCGTATGAGCAGAAAGCTATTGAACGCGGAGGGGTTTTATATTATAATTAGATGTTACTACTTTAGAAAACGAGTGATTGCCTATGAAGACCCATGATTTCTATTTTGACCTGCCGCCGGAGCTGATCGCCCAGACGCCCATCCAGCGCCGTGACGCCTCCCGGCTGCTGGTGCTGGACAAGGCCACCGGCGCCACGGAGCACCGGCATTTCTTCGACCTGCCGGAGTACCTGCACCCCGGCGACTGCCTGATCCTGAACAACTCCCGGGTGCTGCCGGCCCGCCTGCTGGGCCACCGGGTGCCGGGAGGCGGCGCCTGCGAGATCCTGCTGCTCATCGACCGGGGCGACAACGTGTGGGAGTGCCTTGTCCGCCCGGGCAAGAAGCTGCGCACCGGCGCAAAGGTCTCCTTCGGCGACGGAGAACTGACGGCGGAGATCGCGGAGGAGCTGCCGGACGGCAACCGCCTGGTGCGCTTTTTCTACGAGGGCATTTTCCTGGAGGTGCTTGACCGGCTGGGCAAAATGCCGCTGCCGCCCTACATCAAGGAGGAATTGCAGGACCGGGAGCGGTATCAGACCGTCTACTCCAAGGTGAACGGCTCCGCCGCCGCGCCCACCGCCGGCCTGCACTTCACGCCGGAGCTGCTGGAGCGTATTCAGCAAATGGGTGTAAAGGTGGGATACGTTACACTTCATGTGGGCCTTGGCACCTTCCGCCCTGTGAAGGAGGAGGAGATCACCGACCACGCCATGCACAGCGAATACTGCATCATCCCGCAGGAGACGGCGGACCTCATCAACGAGACGAAGAAAAACGGCGGCCGCGTCATCTGTGTGGGCACCACCAGCTGCCGCACCGTGGAGTCCCAGGCGGCGGAGGACGGCACCATGCGGGCCTGCGCCGGCTGGACGGACATTTTCATCTACCCGGGCTACCGCTTCAAGGTCATGGATGCGCTGGTCACCAACTTCCACCTGCCGGAGTCTACGCTGATCATGCTGGTGTCGGCGCTGGCTGGCCATGACCATGTCCTCGCGGCCTACAGGGAAGCCGTGGACAGGCGCTACCGGTTCTTTTCTTTCGGCGACGCCATGTTTATTCACTAAGTAAGGGGGAACGCAGATGCACCTGCCGGAGCTTGTTTCCGATCTGGCCGTCATTTTGCTGACAGGCGGCATCATTACCGTTATTTTCAAAAAGCTGAACCTGCCCCTGGTGCTGGGCTACATACTGGCGGGCTTTCTCATCGGCCCCTATATGCCGTTCTTCTTCTCGCTGGGCGACAGCGAGGCCGTGGCCACATGGAGCGAGATCGGCATCATCATCCTGATGTTCTGCCTGGGTCTGGAGTTCAACCTCCACAAGCTGGCCAGTGTGGGCGGCACCGCCATCATCACCGCGCTGGTGGAGGTAGGCGGCATGCTGGCCATGGGCTTCGCTGTGGGACAGCTCATGGGCTGGGGCACCATGGACAGTATCTTCCTGGGCGGCATGCTGTCCATGTCGTCCACCACCATCATCATCAAGGCCTTTGACGAGCTGAACGTCCGGAAGAAGGACTTTGCCCAGCTGGTGTTCGGCACACTGGTGATGGAGGACATCGCCGGCATCTTCATGATGATCATTCTGTCCACCATCTCCGTCAGTAAGTCCATCTCCGGCGGCGCGCTGGCGCTGCAGCTGGGCCTGCTGGTGCTGTACCTGGTGCTGTGGCTGGTGCTGGGCATCTTCCTGCTGCCCACGCTGCTGAATAAGGCCTCCAAGCTGATGAGCGACGAGACGCTGCTCATCGTGTCGCTGGGCATCTGCTTCGGCATGGTGCTGCTGGCGGACGCGCTGGGCTTCTCCTCGGCGCTGGGCGCCTTCCTGGCCGGCTCGCTGCTGGCCGGTACCGTCCATGCCGAGCGGGTGGAGCACCTGACCTCCGGTGTCAAGGATCTGTTCGGCGCGGTGTTCTTCATCTCCGTGGGCATGATGCTGGATCCCAGCGCCGTGGTGAAGTACATCGTCCCCATCCTGATCCTGACGGTGGTGACCATCGTGGGCAAGCTGCTGTTCTCGTCACTGGGCGTGCTGCTGTCCGGCCACACACTGCGTCAGGCCATCCACTGCGGCTGCTCCCTGGCGCAGATCGGCGAATTTGCGTTCATCATCGCGTCGCTGGGCCTGTCGCTGGGCGTTATCGCGGATTATATCTACCCCATCATCATCTCCGTGTCCGTCATCACCACGCTGACCACGCCGTTCTTCATCAAGAGCGCCGACAGCATCTGCGCCGGCATCGAAAAGCTGCTGCCGGAGAAGCTGGTGCAGAACCTGGACCGCTACACCGATGCGGAGCAGACCTCCAGGGAGCAGGACAGCGACTGGGCGGTATTCCTGCGCCGCTATGCAAAAAGGACGGTGTTCTACGGCGCGCTGATGCTGGGCATCGTCATTCTGGGCGATGCGGTGCTGCTGCCGCTGCTGGAGGAGACCATCCCCGCGGCGCCGTGGGTCAGCAAGGCGGTGACGCTGTGCGCCGTGTACCTGTGCATCGCCATGTTCGTCCGTCCCATGCTGGACGCCCATTCCCCCCAGTACACGGTGCTGTGGGCCAAGAAGCGCAGCTTCCGTCTGCCGCTGATCGCCCTGAGCGTCATCCGTGTGCTGATCATCGTGCTCATCGTGTTCCTGCCCATCCGCACGGTACTGGGCATCCACAGCCTGTGGATACTGCCGCTGCTGGCGGCGGCGGTGCTGGTGGCCGGCCACTTCGGCTGGTTCGCCTCGGCGTACCTGTCGGTGGAGACCCGGTTCCTCACCAACTTCAACGAGCGCCTGCTGCAGCAGTACGGCGACAGCAGCGACGCCACCTGGCTGGATGAAAAGCTGTATGTGACGGAGCTGCCCTGCCCACCGGAGGAGGCGGGGAAGGACCTGCGGGTCCTTGGCTGGGGCCGGCGCTACGGCGTGAACATCATCAAGATCGTCCGCGGCAAGAAGGAGATCGACCTGTCTCTTATACACATCTGACGCTGCCGACGA
>URVR01000121.1 GCA_900551355.1 uncultured Eubacteriales bacterium
GCAGCAGACGGGGCTGTGTGATGAGGGCGCGGGCCACGGCGGCCCGCTGCTTCTGCCCGCCGGACACCTCGTAGGGGTACTTCTTCAGCAGCTCCGTGATGCCCAGCTGCTCCGCCAGCGGACGCAGGCGGTCACGCATCTCGGAATAGGGCTTCCCCGCCAGCACCAGCGGCAGATAGATGTTGTCCTCCAGCGAGAAGGTGTCCAGCAGGTTGAACTCCTGGAACACGAAGCCCAGATGGTCCCGGCGGAACGCGGCGGCGTCCGCCTCCTTCACAGCGGACAGGTCGCGGCCGTCCAGCCGCACCGTGCCGGCGGTGGGGGTATCCAGCGCGGCAAGGATGTTCAGCAGCGTGGTCTTGCCGCTGCCGGACTCGCCCATGATGGCCACATATTCGCCCTGCTCCACCGTGAACTCCACGTTATGCAGGGCCTCCACGCGGCTGCCGCCGAAGCGGGTGGTATACACCTTGCGCAGACCGCTGACTTCCAGAATCGACATAAAAAAACGACCTCCTTTTGTTTGCAGGCCACAGTATAGCAGGGGCGGGAAACGGCTGCCATGCGGTCAGCTTACATTTCCCGCCCTCATTCTAACAGAATTGTAAGATTTCACTCCAGCGGGCCGGTGCGGCGGCTGAGCTCCAGCCGGATGACCGTCCCCTCCCCCACCGCGGACGCGGCGGTGATGGTGTGGCCCAGATCCCGGCAGATGCGGCGGCACAGGTACAGGCCGATGCCGCTGGCCTGCCGGTGCGTCCGGCCGTTATGGCCGGTGTAGCCCCGGTCGAAGATCCGGGGCAGATCCTCCGGTGCGATGCCAATGCCGGTGTCCCGGATGCACAGGGTGGCGGGCTGCTCCGCGTCGATGGTGATGCTGCCGCCCTCCGGTGTGTATTTCAGGGCGTTGGACAGCACCTGCTCCACCACAAAGCCTAGCCACTTCTCGTCCGTCACCGCCGTCAGTCCCACCGGCTGATAGTGCAGCGTCAGCCGGCGGTCGATGAACTCCCCGGCGAATTTCCGCAGGCTCTGGCGGATCACATCGTCCACATCGCAGGCGCAGATGACATAGTCGCTGGTGCCCTCGTCCAGACGCAGATACATCAGCACCATGTCCACATACTGTTCGATGCGCAGCAGCTGGCTCATCAGCTTCCGCCCGTTGGGCGTGTCGTCCAGCTGGAGGGTCAGGCGCATGGCGGCGATGGGCGTCTTGATCTGGTGGACCCATGCGGTGTAGTAGTCCACCATCTCCCGGTGGCGGGTGGTGTTGGCCGTCTCCCGCTCCGATGCGGCGCGGCGCAGCGCCTCGATGGCGGCCATGCAGTCCGCCTCGCCGATGGCCTCCGGGGCGGGCAGGGCCAGCAGCATGGCGTTGGCCGCCGTCCGCAGCTCCGCCATCCGCCGATGACGGCGGCAGGTGCAGGCATAGTCCCACGCCGCCGCAGCGCCGCATACCAGCAGGCACAGCGCCGCCGGATAGGCCACCGCCGCCAGCGGCAGCCGGTACAGTGCAAAGCTGCCCGCCAGCAGCGCGCAGCACAGCAGAAAGACAACCATCGCCAGCCGGTGCTGGCGGAGATAACGCCGAAAAAGTTCCATATTGCTCCTTATTCCACCAGATAGCCCACGCCGTGGCGGGTGGTGATAAAGTCCTCCAGTCCCGCCGAGGCCAGCTTCCGGCGCAGGCGGTTGACGTTGACCGTCAGGGTGTTCTCGTCCACGAAGCTGTCCGTCTCCCACAGGGTCTGCATCAGCTTCTCCCGGCTGACCACCTGCCCCGCCCGCTCCATCAGGCACAGCAGGATGCGGTACTCGTTCTTCGTCAGGTCGACGGCGGCGCCGCCGTACTCCAGCTTCTGTATATCGGTGCGCAGGCGGGCGCCCCGGCACACCGGCACCGGCGGCTGTACCGTGAAGTCGTAGGCCCGGCGCAGCAGCGCCTGCACCTTGGCCATCAGCACATTCCGGTCAAAGGGCTTGGCGATGAAGTCGTCGGCGCCCATGTTCATGGCCATGACGATGTTCATATTGTCCGCCGCCGAGGACAGGAAGATAATGGGCACACGGCTGCTTTTCCGGATCTGGCGGCACCAGTGATAGCCGTCGAAAAACGGCAGGGAGATGTCCAGCAGGATCAGGTGCGGGTCGTAGGCCGCCGCCTCCTCCGCCACGCGGCGGAAATCCGTGACGCAGCGCGCCTCCAGCGCCCAGGATCCCGCCTGCTCACAGACGGCCTGCGCGATGGCGGCGTCATCCTCCACGATGAAAATACGGTACATGGCTCCCCCTCCCTCTCTGCAGCTATGATAGCACACAGGCGCGCCGGTGGCAAGCCGCCGGAGTTTAGGACTTTTTTAATTTTCCCCTTGACAAGGAACTGTATCATCCGTATAATACAGTTAACATCCGTATTACACGAGTAATACAGTTCACAGAGAGGAGGTGCGGCGCGTGATCTCATTCCAGGCGTTCCGTCAGACGGACGGCACGCCCATCTATCTCCAGATCATCCGCTATATCCAGCAGGGGCTGGCGGCGGGCACCATACGGGACGGCGATGAGCTGCCCTCCCGGCGGGTGCTGTCGGCGCTGCTGGCGGTGAACCCCAACACGGTGCAGAAGGCCTTCCGCCTGCTGGAGGACGAGGGACTGGTCACATCCCGTGCCGGGGCCAAGAGCTATATTCAGGCCGCGCCGGAGCAGATCGCCGTCCTGCGGCGGGAGCTGCTGGAAACGGAGCTGCAGACCATGGTGGACGCGGCCCGGCGCATGGGTCTGACCCGGGAGGAGGCCCACCGCCTGCTGGACACACTGTATGACAAGGAGGGAACGGACGCATGAGAAAGCATCTATCCGTGCTGGCGCTGGCGGCGCGCGGCACCGTATGCAAAGTCATTGCCGTCACGCTGCTGGCCGCGGTGCTGGCCGGCGCGCTGCTGTGGCTGGTGCCGGCGTATGAGGATCGCGTCGTCTACGCCAACGAGGACGGCAGCGTAACGTCAGAGTACTACCCCAGCGATTTCAAGTACCTGCCGGCCAAGACCGGCGCGGCGGCCGTCTGCGCCGTGGGCTTCGCCGCCCTGCTGGCGGTGCTGAGCCTCAACGGCTGCGGCTACGGAGCCAAGCCCGGCCTGACCGTGCGGCGGCTGCGGATCGGCGAGGACAGCCTCTGCCTGTGGTGGTCGCTGTATAACGCCGTGTGTGTCCTGTTTTACTGGGCGGTGATGGCGGCGGTGTGCGTCGCGGTGGTAAAGCTGCGCATCGACACCGTGCAGATGCCCTACGGCAGCTATACGCCGGGGCCGCAGACGCTGCTGCTGACCGTGTATTCGGGCGCCTTCCTGCACCACCTGCTGCCCCTGCGGGACGCCGCCGTGTGGCTGGAAAACCTGCTGCTGACGGCGCTGTGCGCCGTGTCGGCCGCCCGGTTCTCCCACGCCCAGCGCCGGGGCAGCTTCAGCATCGCCCCCTTCATCGCGCTGGCGCTGACTGTGGGCAGCTTTTTCTTCCGGATGGGCTCCAGCACCACCATTCTGCTGTGCATGGTCACGGCGGCGGCGCTGGGCATCACCATGATGCAGTTTCTGAAAGGAGCGACGGACGATGACGCAAAAACGGACTTCCGCACTGCGCAGGACGCTTGAGCGCGTCCTGCCCCCCAACGTACCGACGGACACCATGTACGGCATCATCATCGGCAGCCTGGGTCTGGGCGCCCTTGTGTCCGCCATCGACTTCACCGTCCGCTACAGCAGCGTCTACCGGGGCCTGTTCTACTGGGACGGACGGCTGATGGACACGGCGCTGATGAACCACTTCTCCGCCTATGCGGAATCGGTGGTCATCGTGTTCGGCGTGGTGGTGCTGCTGGCGCTGCTGTCCGCCGTGATGCTGTACAGCTCCTACTATCTGGACGGACGCAGCATCTATCTCATGCGCCGCCTGCCCGACGGGCGGCAGACCCTGCGGCGGCAGGTGTGGACAGTGCCGCTGCTGTGGGCCGCGTGCGCCGCGGCGCTGTGCGCGCTGGTGCTGGCCCTGTGCTACGGGGCGTGGTACTGCATCACCCCCAACCAGTGCCTGCCCACGGCGGAGAACGTCCAGCGGGTCATGAACGCCATCGCGGCGTCGCCCTATTCCAGCTAAGGAGGGAACGCATATGCTTGAGATCAACCATGTCAGCAAGAAATACGGTGCCAGGGAGGCGCTGCGCGACGTATCCCTGACGCTGCCCCGCGGGCAGATCGTGGGGCTGTTCGGTGAGAACGGCGCGGGCAAGACCACGCTGATGAAGTGCGTGCTGGGTCTTGTAAAGCACGAGGGCGCGGTGACGCTGGACGGCGCGGCCATCGACCGCACCAATATCGACCGGCTCAGCTTCGCCACCTGCGAGCATTCCTTCTTCCCCGCCCTGACGCCGGCGGCCCACCGGGACTTCTGCGCCGCCCACTTCCCCCGGTTCAACAGCAGGCGGTTCCAGAGCCTGATGGAGTTCTTCTCCCTGCCCATGGATAAGAAGCTGCGCAGCTTCTCCGCCGGCATGCAGAACCAGTTCGAAGTCATCATGGCCCTGTCCCAGGGCGCGGACTACATCCTGATGGATGAGCCCTTCGCCGGCAACGACATCTTCAACCGGGAGGACTTCTACAAGGTGCTGCTGGGCATCCTGACGGAACAGGAGACGGTGCTGCTGAGCACCCACCTCATCGA
This sequence comes from uncultured Eubacteriales bacterium, assembly GCA_900551355.1. Classification (GTDB taxonomy): domain Bacteria; phylum Bacillota; class Clostridia; order Oscillospirales; family Oscillospiraceae; genus Vescimonas. The sequence continues at coordinate 4,717 of URVR01000121.1, forward strand.
GGAGGTGAAGGACTGCATCTCCCGGGCGGTGCTGATCCGGGAGGGTGCCATCGTGGGTGACTGCACCGTCGAGGCGCTGGAGGAATCCGGCAAGGACCTGATGACCTATATCAAGGAGACGTATCACTACCGGCCCGACCGGGTCAGTCAGGCGCTGGACGCCCTGACGGACGGAGAGGAGGACACATGAAACGGAGCCTTGCGGCCACGGCGGCACTGCTGGTGCTGGCAGCCGTCATCCTGACCACGTTTTCCCTGCGGCTGGACAGCACCGCCACCCCCCTGCCCGTCACTGTCAAGGCCTCACGGGGCGATGTGGCGGCGGCGGAGGGCCTGCGCTTCCACACCGCCACCAAGTACGGCACCCAGCTGCGCTGGGACACCGAGTACGACGTGGGCAGCAACACATGGGGCACCGTCCACACCCTCTCCGGCGGTACGGGAAACGGACGGCTTTACTACTACGACCGGCGGGAGGACCTGTACGACAGCAGTGACAACAACCGGCGGTACATCTCCTGTCTCTTATACACATCTCCGAGCCCACGAGACGTAGAGGAATCTCGT
>URVR01000122.1 GCA_900551355.1 uncultured Eubacteriales bacterium
ACGAGATTCCTCTACGTCTCGTGGGCTCGGAGATGTGTATAAGAGACAGGGCGTACTTCACCAGCATCTGTCCCAGCCGGTTGTGCACCGCGCCCACGAACACCTGCTCACAGGGCAGCGCCTCCGCCCGCTCCGCGGCGCACCGCCGCGCCAGCCACGCCTGTACCGCCGTCTCGTCCTTCTCCGGCCACAGATCCAGCGCCAGCGTCAGGCCCTCGCCGCCCACGGCAGCGCAGCGGGATATCTGAAAGATGGCGGGGCCGCTGACGCCGTACTCCGTGAACAGGATCTCGCCCCGCTCCCGGGCCAGCACCGCGCCGCCGCGCTCCAGCGTGACGGCGGCCTCCGCCTTGACGCCCTTCAGCGACCGGGGATAGGTGGGCTCCGTCTTGATCTGCACCAGCGCGGGATACAGCGCCGTCCGGTGATGGCCCAGCTCCTTCGCCAGCCGGTAGCCGTCCATGACGCCGCCCGCCTTGCTGCCCGCCGCGCCGCCTGCCGCCAGGATCAGCGCCTGGGCCGTCAGCACCGCGCCGCTCTCCAGCCTCACGGCAAACGCGCCGTTTTTCTGCTTCACACTGGCGACGGGATCGCCCGCCAGCAGCGTGAACCGCCGCTGCGCCGTCAGCGCGCACCGCAGCACGTCCAGCACGGAGTTGGCCATGTTGGAGCGGGGATACACCCGTCCGTCCGCCTCCGTTACCGTCTCCAGCCCCATCTCTCCGAACCAGGCCAGCGTCTCCTCCGCCGGAAACGCCTCCAGCGCGTACCGGCAGAAGTCCGCGTCCTCCCCGTGGTAGTGGGAGGGGTCGGCGTGCCGGTTGGACAGATTGCAACGGCCGTTGCCGGTGGTCAGCAGCTTCCGTCCCAGCCGCGCCTGCCGCTCGATAAGCGTCACGCGGTTGTCCCCATCCTCCAGCGCCGACAGTGCCGCCGCCATGCCGGAGGCGCCGCCGCCGATGATGATGACATCCCGGCTCATTTCTGCGCCTCCAGTCTCCGCCGGGTGAGATAGCCCTCCAGCATCAGCGCCGCCGCCACCGCGTCCACGGTCTTCTTCCGCTTTTTGGCGTTCTGTCCGTTCTGGAACAGGATGTTGTGGGCGTCGATGGTGGTGCGCCGCTCGTCCCAGAGGATCACCTCCAGCCCCGTCTCCTGCCGCAGCAGCGCCCCGAAGGCGGCGCACTTCTCCGCCCGGGGCCCCTCGGAGCCGTCCATGTTCCGGGGATATCCCAGCACCAGCAGCTTCACATCGTGCTCCGTGATGAGGCGGCGGATGCCTGCCAGCACCTCCTCCTGCTTCCGGCTGTGGAGCACCTCGGAGTGCCCTGCCAGCGTCTCGGTATAGTCTGAAATGGCGATGCCGGTGTGGGCGTCGCCGTAGTCGATGGCCATGATCTTCATGCAAATGCACCTGCGCTTTCCGTTCAGTGGGACTATCATACACAAAAACGCCGCCGTCTGCAACGGGGAAAGCCGAAAAGTCCCCGAAAAAGCGGGATTTTTTCCAAAAAACAGGTTGACCTCCCCAGTAAACCGTGCTATACTGGGCATTACCTGTGAGTGGGTGCTTTCTTTTTGCGCGCTTTTTCGCTTCGGGCGTGGAGAGGGACAGCCACCCGGCAGGGAGGCAAAGGGTCTGCGGATGCAGACTTAATCTAATAAGGAGGTGCCGTTAATGCGCGTGAAGATCACCCTGAGATGCAACGAGTGCAAGCAGAGAAACTACAACACGATGAAGAACAAGAAGAATACCCCCGACAAGCTTGAGCTGAACAAGTATTGCCCCTTCTGCAGAAAGCACACGGTCCACACTGAGACCAAGTAACGGAAGGAGAATCGTTATGGCTGAAGAGAAGAAGGTCAAGAAGGACCACGGCAAGTGGTTCCGCGAAATGAGAAGCGAGCTGAAGAAGGTCGTATGGCCTGACGGCAAGACCACCATGAAGAACACGGGCACCGTGATCCTGTGCTCCCTGCTGGTGGGCGCCTGCATCTGGATCTTTGATGCAGTCAGCGTTCTGGCGGTGAACACACTGATCGGCCTGTTCGCCTGAGGAAACGGGCATGGCTGATAACGCGAAGTGGTATGTAGCCCATACCTATTCCGGCTATGAGAACGCGGTGAAGGCCGCCATCGAAAAGTCCGTGGTGAACCGGAGCATGGAGGACATGGTGCTCCAGATCGAGATCCCCATGGAGACGGTCACGGAGATCACCGAGTCCGGCGTCGCCAAGGAGATCCAGCGCAAGGTCTTCCCCGGCTATGTTCTCATTAAAATGGTCATGACCGACGACACATGGCACCTGATTCGCAACATCCGCGGCGTCACGGGCTTTGTGGGCGAGGCCAATAAGGCGATCCCCCTGACCGAGGACGAGGTAGCCGCTCTGGGCATGGAAAAGCGCGAGATCGTCGTGCTGTACCATGTGGGCGACACCGTCCGCATCACCGAAGGCCCTCTCACCAGCTTTACCGGCACGGTGGAGGAGATCGAACCGGACAAGAACAAGGTCCGCGTCGTCGTCTCCATGTTCGGCCGTGAAACGCCGGTGGATCTGGAGCTGGATCAGGTGGAGGTCAGCAGCAACTGAGTACGGCGCAGCCGTACAGGCCGGAGCAGTACGACTCCGGCGCAAGTGGGAGAGATGCGCGTCATCTCGCCAAGAGCGGTTCCGGTACAGGCCGGCCGCTACCACATCTTATTGAAGGAGGTGCCTACAAATGGCACAGAAAGTAGTTGGATACGTCAAACTGCAGATCCCCGCGGGCAAAGCAACTCCCGCACCCCCCGTCGGCCCCGCTCTGGGCCAGCACGGCATCAACATTGCCGCGTTTACCAAGGAGTTCAACGAGCGCACCAAGAACGACATGGGCCTGATCATCCCCGTGGTGATCACCGTCTATGCCGACCGCTCTTTCAGCTTCATCACCAAGACCCCTCCCGCTGCCGTCCTGATCAAGAAGGAGTGCAACATTGAGTCCGGTTCCGGCGTTCCCAACAAGGAAAAGGTCGCTACCATCTCCAAGGCCTCCATCCAGAAGATCGCCGAGCTGAAGATGCGCGACCTGAACGCCGCGTCTCTGGAGGCAGCCATGAGCATGATCGCCGGTACCGCCCGCTCCATGGGCGTTGTCGTCGGCGAGTAAGGAGGGTGTAACGATGTTTAGAGGTAAGAAATATCAGGAAAGCGCCAAGCAGATCGACAAGGCTATGCTGTATGACCCCAAGGAGGGTCTGGAGCTGATCTGCAAGACCGCCAGCGCCAAGTTCGACGAGACCGTCGAGCTCCACGTCAAGCTGGGCGTCGACTCCCGTCACGCCGACCAGCAGGTCCGCGGCGCCATCGTGCTGCCCAACGGTACCGGTAAGTCCGTCCGCGTTCTGGTGTTCGCCAAGGGCGACAAGGCCGAGGCTGCCAAGGCCGCCGGCGCCGACTACGTGGGCGAGATGGATCTGGTGGAGAAGATCCAGAAGGAGAATTGGTTCGATTTCGACGTCGTCGTCGCCACCCCCGACATGATGGGTGTCGTCGGCCGTCTGGGTAAGGTCCTGGGCCCCAAGGGCCTGATGCCCTCCCCCAAGTCCGGCACCGTGACTCCTGACGCCGCCAAGGCCGTTCAGGAAGCCAAGGCCGGTAAGGTCGAGTACCGTCTGGACAAGACCAACATCATCCACTGCCCCATCGGCAAGGTCTCCTTCGGTGCTGACAAGCTGTTTGAGAACTACTCCGCTCTCATCGGCGCCATCATCAAGGCCAAGCCCGCCGCTGCCAAGGGTCAGTATATCAAGTCCTGCGTGGCTGCTTCCACCATGGGCCCCGGCGTGAAGATGAACGCCAACAAGCAGCTGTAAAAACCTGATATCTTTGGCTTGACAAGCTGTCTCGCCATTGGTATAATATTGGTTGCGTTCCAAAGACAGCAGGTGGCCGCAAGGCCGTAAGTCCTGCCGAGGATGGCACATCGTAATGATTGCTTTTACCGTCCTCATGTCCTTTGGCATGGGGACGGTTTCCTTTTTTGAACGCACCGACAATTCTGACGGAGGTGAAAACAAAGAATGCCCAACGCAAAGGTTCTGTCTGAAAAGCAGGCGATCGTGGCGGCGCTGACCGACAAGCTGCAAAACGCAGCCGCCGGCGTCATCGTTGATTACAAGGGCATCACCGTGGCAGAGGATACCGCTCTGCGCGCTGAGTGCCGCAAGAACAACGTGGAATACGCTGTCATCAAGAACACCCTGCTGCGTTTCGCTTTCAACAACTGCGGTCTGAACGAACTGGACGATCAGCTCAACGGTACCACTTCTCTGGCTATCTGCGCTGATGATCCCGTCGCCCCCGCACGCGTGATCGCGGATTACGCCAAGAAGCTGAAGGATAAGTTCGAGATCAAGGGCGGCTTCATGGACGGCAAGGTCGTTTCCATGGAGACTGTCAATGCTCTGGCTTCTATCCCCGCGCTGCCCGTGCTGCAGGCGCAGGTCCTGGGTACCATGCTGGCTCCCATTTCTGCCCTGGCCTGTGTGCTGAAGCAGATCGCCGAGAAAGACGGCGCTGCTGCCGAGTAAATCGGCCCCCTGACCCCCGCGGGCGGCAGGCCCGCATCCATTCAACAAAAATCTTACAAATAGGAGGCTATCACAATGTCTGAGAAGATTACTGCTATGATCGAAGAGATCAAGGGTTTGACCGTTCTGGAGCTGTCCGAGCTGGTGCACGCTCTGGAGGAGGAGTTCGGCGTTTCCGCCGCTGCCATGGCTGCTCCCGCTGCCGGCGCTGCTGCTCCCGCTGCTGAGGAGAAGACCGAGTTCGACGTGGTCCTGACCGGTTTTGATGCCGCTCAGAAGATCAAGGTCATCAAGGTCGTCCGCGAGATCTCCGGTCTGGGTCTGGCCGAGGCCAAGGCTGCCGTCGAGGGCGTGCCCCACACCCTGAAGGAAGCCCTGTCCAAGGACGACGCCGAGGCTATGAAGAAGCAGGTCGAGGAGGCCGGCGGCAAGGTCGAGCTGAAGTAAGTTACTTACACAGCAAGAGACGTTGTTATGTTGAAAAGAGAGACGCTTTCGCGTCTCTCTTTTTTTGCCCTCTGCCCGCCGCCCGTTTCCCCTTCCCTGCCCGCGCCCTGCATTTTGCCTCCAGCGGTAAGGGATGTTTCGCGCCGACCGGCGCGGGGTTGTCTCCGACGGGTCACTTTCTTTCCCGAAAGAAAGTGACCAAAGAACGGCTTAAGGGAAAGGGGATTCCGATTTCCCCT
>URVR01000123.1 GCA_900551355.1 uncultured Eubacteriales bacterium
TGGTGACGGGGGCCATGGACAAGCTGCTGGAGGAGGGGGACTATACCCGGGCCAGAAAGGCCAAGAGCGGTATCATCACCGCCGCCAGCGTCTGCTACTGGCTGGTGACCACGGCGGTGTTCATGATCTACACCTACGGCCACCGGGGCAACGCCCAGCCCCAGAGCAGCTGGATCATCTGGGCGGTGGCGGGCGTGCTGTACGGCGCGGTGATGCTGCTGCTGCGGACCATCCTCACCGGGCGGCGGGACAAATAAGGCGCGATGTGCGGCACATACAGGAAAAGAGACGGCGGAGCCGTCTCTTTTTTCATGCAGAGGCAGGCGGACGTACCATCCGGCAGCCGCGGGCAAAAAGAAGCGGGAGGGAAGCAGAGCTTCCCTCCCGCGTGGACACATAAGAATTTACTTGTCCGCTGCCACAGACTTGACGACCTTGACTTCGCGGCCGTTGTAGGTACCGCACTCCGGGCACATTCTGTGAGGCAGATGCAGAGCACCGCACTTGGGGCATGCCACCAGAGCGGGAGCTGCCAGCTTCCATACGGAAGAACGTCTCTTATTGCGTCTTTGCTTGGATACTTTTCCCTTAGGGACTGCCATGTTGACACCTCCTTGGTCTTAACTGCCTGAGCAGCAATTTATGATGGATTCACTCGTCGTTCTGCAGCAGCTGCGCCAGCTTGGCCAGCCGGGGATCCACCGCCTTCTTGCAGCGGCAGCTCTCGCGGTTCAGGTCGGCTCCGCAGCCGGGGCAAAGTCCCTTGCAGTCCTCAGAGCAGAGAAATTTCGTGTCCATATCGAGGATAAAGGCGTCCCGCGCCAGTTCCGTCACATCCACCTCGTCGCTCTCCAGCAGCACGATGTCGTCGTCCTCGTCGGACTGACGCTCCTCGGCCAGCACACAGGCGTAGTCCACGGATTTCTCGCGGTCGAACTCCTGGGCGCAGCGGTCGCAGACGCAGTGGAGCGTGGTGGTGATCTGAAGCTCACAGAGCAGCACGCCCGCCTGATTCCGCAGCTGGCCGTCCACAACAACCGGTCGCGTCACAGGGCAGGAACCGCCGAACTCCAGATCGGACAGATCCATTTCAAAGTGGATCTCCTGCCGGGAGCCGGGGGTATGCAGCAGCTTGTTTACGTTCAGACGCATAGTACACCTCGCAATGACACGAGTAGTATTATAGCCGACACAAAATCCCTTGTCAAACATTTTCTCACAAATATTTTGACTTTTTTCCAAAACCGGATACAATGGACAGAGAACGAAAGGGAGGTGCGCCCATGCGGGAGCTGACCATCGGGAAAAATGACGCCGGCGCACGGCTGGACCGCTTCGTGTCCAAGGCGCTGCCGCTGCTGCCGCCGGCGCTGCTGCAGAAGTACATACGCATCAAGCGCATCAAGGTCAACGGCGCCCGAGCCCAGCGGGACCAGCGCCTGGCCCAGGGCGACGTGGTGCAGCTGTATATCAACGACGAGTTCTTCGACAGGCCGTCGGAGGAGAACATGTTCCTGACGCTGTTCAAGCCCCAGGTGGACATCGTGTACGAGGACGAGAACCTGCTGCTGGTCAACAAGCGGCCGGGACTGGTAGTCCACGCCGACGAGACGGAGAAGGTGAACACCCTCATCAACCACATCCAGGCGTACCTGTACCAGAAGCGGGAGTGGAACCCCCGGTGGGAGAACGCCTTTGCACCGGCGCTGTGCAACCGCATCGACCGCAACACCGGCGGCATGGTCATCGCCGCCAAGAACGCCGAGACGCTGCGCATCATCAACGAGAAGATCCGCCTGCGGGAGATCGACAAGCGCTATCTGTGCATCACCGTGGGGCGTCCCAAGCCGCCGGAGGGCAGGATCGAGTGCTTCCTGCTGAAGGATGAGCAGAAAAAGCAGGTGGCCGTGTACCACCGGCCGGTGCCGGGAGGCAAGACCGCCGTCACGGACTACCGCACGCTGGAGAGCCGGGGCGAGCTGTCGCTGGTGGAGGTAGGGCTGGAGACGGGCCGCACCCACCAGATCCGGGCGTCGTTCGCCGATCTTGGCTGCCCGCTGCTGGGGGACGGCAAGTACGGCCGGGGCGATGTGAACCGCCGGTACGGCGAGACGCGGCAGGCGCTGTACGCCTATGAGCTGACATTCGACCTGCCCACGGACGCGGGGCTGCTGAACTACCTGCGGGGGCGGACATTTACGGTGGAAAATGTGCCGTTCCGGGCAAAATATTTCGGCTGAAAACGTCGTGCGGGGCTGTTGACGCGGCTCCGCACGATTTTTTTCTAAAAAACAGGAAAATCCATTGACTTTCCCAGAGCTTTTATATATAGTGTAGCTGCTTTCTTTCGACGGAAAAAGCGGCGCGGGAACAGGCACCGGCGATTTTCATCGGGGGGAGGTTATTTTATGAGTGAACGGGGGAGGATAAATGTCCAAAGAGTTGATTCGCCTGCGGAACCTCTGCATGGCGTTTGACGACGAGCTGGTTCTCGATAACATCAATCTCTACATCAACGATTCCGAATTCCTCACACTGCTTGGGCCCAGCGGCTGCGGCAAGACCACGACGCTGCGCATCATCGGCGGGTTTACAACGCCCACTTCCGGTGACGTGACCTTTGACGGGGTGAGGATCAATGACGTTCCGCCTCACAAACGGCAGATCAACACGGTGTTCCAGAAATATGCGCTGTTCCCGCATCTGGATGTGTTTGAAAACATCGCCTTCGGCCTGCGCATCGCCAAAGTGCCGGAGGAGGAGATACGGCAGCGTGTCACCGAGATGCTGGAGGTGGTCAGCCTGAAGGGCTTCGACCGCCGCCGCATCGACCAGCTGTCCGGCGGCCAGCAGCAGCGGGTGGCTATCGCCCGGGCGCTGGTGAACCGTCCGAAGGTCCTGCTTCTGGACGAGCCGCTGGGCGCATTGGATCTGCGGCTGCGCAAGGATATGCAGAACGAGCTGAAGCGTATCCAGCAGCAGATGGGCATAACGTTTATATATGTGACCCACGACCAGGAGGAGGCCCTGACCATGTCCGACACCGTGGTGGTGATGGACAAGGGCCGCATCCAGCAGATCGGCACGCCGGAGGATATCTACAACGAGCCGAAGAACGCCTTTGTGGCGGACTTCATCGGCGAGAGCAACATCCTCAACGGCGTTATGGTCCGGGATAAGGTCGTGAAAATGTACGGCAAGGAGTTCCCCTGCGTGGACGGCGGCTTCGCCGAAAACGAGCCGGTGGACGTGGTCATCCGCCCCGAGGACATCGACATCGTCCCCGTGGAGCAGGGCCAGCTCATCGGCACCGTCACCAATGTGACGTTCAAGGGCATGCAGTACGACATCATCGTGGACTTCCGGGGCTTCAAGTGGCTGATCCAGACCACCGACCACTCGCCGGTGGGCGCCCGCATCGGCGTGAAGATCGACCCCGACGGCTTCCACATCATGAAAAAGAGTGAATACTCCGGACTGTTCGGCGACTACTCCTCCTATTCCGAGGAGTATGAGGAATTGGCGGACGCCAGCGTGGAGCTGGAAGAGGAGGAGAGCGAGGATGAAGACTAAGCTCTCCCGTTTCGCCGTACCCTATGTGGTATGGATGGCCATCTTCGTGGTGGCCCCCATCGTCATCATGGTCATCTACGCCTTCTCCAACGGGGAGGGCGGCGCCACGCTGGACAACTTCGTGCAGATGGGCGGCTACGCCGCCGTGTTCGGCCGGTCGTTCAAGCTGGCGCTGATCGCCACGGCTGTCTGCCTCCTCATAGGCTACCCGGTGGCGTACCTCCTCAGCCGGGAGGGCGCGTCCTTCCAGCGGACGGCCATGGTGCTGATCATGCTGCCCATGTGGATGAATTTCCTGCTGCGGACGTACTCATGGATGACCATTCTGGAAAACCACGGCCTTTTGAACCAGCTGCTGCAAAAGATCGGTATTCTGGCGCTGTATAACCACCTGACCGGCAGTGAGCTGGAATATTTCACCCTCATCAATACGCAGGGCGCGGTGGTGCTGGGCATGGTGTATAACTACCTGCCCTTCATGATCCTGCCCATTTACTCCGTCATCATCAAGCTGGATCACTCTTTGCTGGAGGCCGCCCGTGATCTGGGCGCCAACAGCCTCACCGTGTTCCGCAAGGTGGTGCTGCCCCTGTCGCTGCCGGGCGTGCTGTCCGGCATCACCATGGTGTTCGTCCCGTCGGTGTCCACCTTCGCCATCAGCCGGATGCTGGGCGGCGGTACGGAGCTGCTGCTGGGCGACCTGATCGAGCGGCAGTTTCTGGGCGGCGCGTACAACCCGCAGCTGGGCGCGGCTATCTCGCTGGTGATGATGCTGGTGGTCGTGGTGTGTATGCTGGTGATGAATCGCTTCGGTGAGGGCGAGGAACAGGCGGTGATGCTATGAGCCGTAGAAAGACCAACAGCTTCGGCGACCGCCTGCTGATGGTGCTGGTGGGGCTCTTCCTCTATGCACCCATCATCATCCTCATTGTATTTTCCTTTAATGCCGGCAACAGCTCCAGCGTGTGGAAGGGCTTCTCCCTCCACTGGTATCAGCAGCTGTTCCAAAACCGGCTCATCATGCACAGCGTGTATACCACGCTGCTGGTGTCCCTGCTGGCCACGATCATCGCCACCATCGCCGGTACCTTTGCCGCCATCGGCTTTTTCGCCATGCGCCGCAAGCCCCGTGAAACGCTGATGGCCGTGAACAATATCCCTATGATGAACGCGGACATCGTCACCGGCGTCAGCCTGTGCCTGCTGTTCGTGGTGTTCTTCAACGGCTGGGGCGCCTTTGCCGGCTGGGTCAACAGCTGGCAGACCGCCGTGGTGCTGCCGGAGCGGCTGACCATGGGCTTCGGCACCCTGCTTATCGCCCATGTGTGCTTCAACATCCCCTACGTCATTCTGGCGGTCGGCCCCAAGCTGCGGCAGATGGACCGCAATCTGGTGGACGCGGCCCAGGATCTGGGCTGCACATGGATGCAGGCGTTCTGGAGGGTCATCATCCCGGAGATCAAGCCGGGCATCGTGTCCGGCGCGCTGACGGCCTTCATCATGGCACGCAGGCCGAACACGATGTCGTCGGCGAATTCCAGCATGACCCGATGGTCAGCGGTCAGGTAAGGCTCGCACTCGGAGCCGTTGATCAGCACGGCGTCGAGGGGCTTGCCTGGCTTCACCCTTACGTAAGTGG
>URVR01000124.1 GCA_900551355.1 uncultured Eubacteriales bacterium
CGAGATTCCTCTACGTCTCGTGGGCTCGGAGATGTGTATAAGAGACAGCTCTCTGGCGGTGCTGCCGCTGGTGGCGTGGGGGTATTTTCTGGCGGTATGCGAGCGGCGGCACGAGGAGGCCGCCTCCGTGCCGGAGGACGAGGGCGCGGACAGCGATGCCCAGCCCACCTCCCCTATGTAAATACGCAGAAAGGACGTCTGCCCGTGGGCAGACGTCCTTTTTATGTACGTTATTTCCCGCTCAGCTCCACCGCGTGGCGGACGAAGCTCATGGGCGGCACCGGCCGGGGCAGCTCCATGGTGAAGGTCATCTGGGGCGTTTTCGGCTCCAGCAGTACCTCCCCGTCCGCACCGCGCATGGCGGGGACGGTGATGGTGAAGGGCTTGGTGTCCGGGCCGACGATCTCCACCGTGTCGCCGGCGGCAAACTTGTTGCGCAGGCTCATGGTGGCCACGCCGTCGGGGGTGCAGTCCGTCACCACGGCGCAGATCTGCCAGTCCCGCAGGTAGCGGGCGCTCTCGTAATACTGACCGGGCTGTCCGTAGAAGAAGCCGGTGGCGTAGTGGCGGTGGCTGATATGCTCCACCTCATCCCGCCAGACGGGGTCCAGCGGCTCCCCGGCGGCCGCGGCGTCCAGACAGTGGCGATAGGCGCCGGTAACGATGGCGGCGTAATACGCCGACTTGGCCCGGCCCTCGATCTTCAGACAGTCCACACCGGCGGCCATGAGATCGTCCAGATGGTCGATCATGCACATATCCCGGCTGTTCATGATATAGGTACCCTTCTCGTCCTCGAATACCGGGAAGTACTCGCCGGGGCGCTTTTCCTCCATCAGCGCGTACTGATAGCGGCAGGGCTGGGCGCACGCGCCCCGGTTGGAGTCCCGCCCCGTCATATAGTTGCTCAGAAGGCAGCGTCCCGAATAGCTGACGCACATAGCGCCATGGCAGAACGCCTCCAGCTCCAGCTCCGGCGACACGCGCTGCCGGATGGCGGCGATCTCCGCCAGACTGACCTCCCGGGCCAGCACCACCCGCGTGGCGCCCAGCTCGTACCACGCCTGGGCGCAGACGTGGTTGGCCACGGACTGCTGGGTGCTGATGTGGCGCTGACAGTGGGGCGCGTACTTCCCCGCCAGCGTGAACGCCCCCAGATCCGCCAGAATCAGGGCGTCCACCCCCGCCGCATCCAGCTTTTCCAGATGGGCGGGCAGCTGCTCCGCCTCGTCCCAGCGGGGCATGGTATTCACCGTGGCGTGTACCTTCACGCCGTGGTCGTGGGCGAAGCGCACCGCCCGGGGCAGCTCCTCGTCGGAGAAGTTGCCCGCGAAGGAGCGCATGCCGAAGGACGTACCCGCCAGATAGACGGCGTCCGCGCCGTACAAAACTGCCATTTGCAGCTTTTCCCAGTCCCCCGCCGGGGACAGCAGCTCCGGCTTCCGCATCAGGAGTAGATGGGCTGGTACTCCGCGCTGTTGACGAAGCGGAGATGCTCGTTGTAGTCGGTGAAGAAGTGGCTCTTCTTATCGGTGCCCAGCGCGAAGAAGTAATACTCCGTATCGGCAGGATAGATGGCCGCCTTGATGGCGCTGAGACCCGGGTTGCAGATGGGGCCGGGGGTCAGGCCCTCGTGGATATAGGTGTTGTAGGGATGGTCGATGGTGGTGTCGAAGGTTTTTACGCCGTCATGCACCATGATATAGTTGATGGAGGAGCACAGCTGCAGCAGCCGGCCGCCCTTTTCGCTGTTGGGGTTCTCCAGACGGTTGTGGATGACGGAGCTGATGTTCTTGCGCTCGGTATCGTCGCCGATGGACTCGCGCTCGATGAGGGAGGCCATGGTGATGATCTGCCGCAGGTCATAGGGGGAGTTCTTGATGTCCTGCAGCATCTGCTGGCTGATCTCATTCTTGAACATGGTCAGCATGGTATCCACCGCATACACCGCCGTCTTGTTCTTGTCGAAGGTGTAGGTGGTGGGGAACAGGAAGCCCTCCATACGGTCGATGCTGCCCAGGGTGTCGGAGGACAGGAAGGCGTAGTTCTCAAAGTCAAAGTTGGCGCAGGCGTCCTCCAGCTCCTCCTTGGTGGCCACGCCCTTCTCCGCCAGCAGGTCGATGATCTGGCGGACGGTGTAGCCCTCGGGAATGGTGACCTGCACCAGACCCTGTGCGTCCATGGAGTCCTGCTTCCAGTCGTGCATGTTCACGATGAGGGCGCGGAAATCCATGTCGCTGTTGAGCTTATAGGTGCCCGGCTCCACATAGCGGCTGTAGTGCAGGAAGCCGCTGGCCAGCTTGAAAAAGCCCTTGGAATTCACCAGCCCCGCGTCCTTCAGCTTCGTGGCCACATCGGACAGGGTGTCCCCCTCCTCCACCACGATCTCCACCTCCACGGGCGCCTTGTTCAGCGAGCAGAGGTCGTTGACCAGCAGCCAGCCCACACCTGCCAGCAGGCAGGAGCCCAGCACCACGCACACCAGATAGATGGCCAGACCGGCCCGGCTGCGGGAGCGCTTTCTGCTGCGGCGGCGATCCTGCTGCGCGGACTCCTGACGGCGCACCTCGCCGGCGTCCCACATAGCCGTCTCGTCCTGTCTGTCGTGTCTTTCGTAATTGGACATAGTTGCTCCTTTCAGGCGGTCAGCCGATGAGATCGGCCACACACGCCATCACTTCGTTGTGTATGTCGTTGATCGAGCGGGGCGCGCCGTCCTTTGCGCAGTCGATCCGCGTCCAGCCGCAGCGCGCCACCACATGGGCGGCGTTTTCCCGGCAGCGGCGGAGGTACGCCTCGTCCTTTTCATGGATATCGGCCTTGGTATGGGTGGCGGCCTCCCGCAGGCGCATCATCTGCTCCGTGGCCTCGGTGGGCATGTCCAGATACAGCACGCGGGTCGGCTCCGGCAGGCCCAGCAGGCGGTACTCGAAATCGAACAGCCAGTCCAGAAAGGCGTCCCGCTCCTCCGGCGGCAGCTTGGCTGTCTGGTGGACGGCGTTGCTGGTGGTGTAGCGGTCGGCGATCAGCAGGCCGCCGGACTCGTAGAACGCGCCCCAGTCCTGCTTGTAGGAGGCGTAGCGGTCCACGGAGTAAAACGTGGACGCGGCGTAGGCGTTGACATCCTCCGGGTCGCTGCCGAAGGCGCCGCCCAGATACAGGCGGATCAGGGCGGAGGACTCCTCCTGATAGCGGGGGAACTCCAGCTTGCGGAAGGGGATGCCCCGGTGCTCCAGCTCCCGGCACAGCAGTGCCGACTGGGTGGCCTTGCCGGAACCGTCCGTTCCCTCAAATACGATGAGTCTCCCCTGCATACCGTTCTCCTCCTCAGGACACAATGCCCCATGATGAGAGCCATTGTATCACAGTTTTCCCCATTTGTCCATATCATAGACAGGCCGGCGCAGCCGAAAGGGCCGCCCGGTACACCGGACGGCCCTTGTCGCTTATTGTACGGCGGCTTTTTTCCGCTTTTCCTCGTAGACGGTGTTCATCACATACAGGATGACGCCGGCCCAGATGAACAGGAAGCTCACCAGCTTCTCGTGGGTCAGGGACTCCCCCATGATGGCGCCGCAGACGATGGACAGCGACGGGCTGATATACTGGCAGATGCCGGTGGTCATCAGCGGCAGATACCGCACACCGATGGCATAGAACACCATGGGCAGGCCGGTGACGAGGCCGCCGCCGATCATCAGCAGCTGCTTCAGGACGGTCATACTGCCCATACCGTCGTCTCCCATGCGGAACAGCAGGATAAACAGCAGTGCCACCGGCACCATCATCAATATCTCCGCCGAGGTGGAAACAATGGAGTCGATGGTCAGGCTCTTCTTGATGGCGGCATACACCGCGAACATCAGCGCCAGCGCAATGGTGACGTAGGGCACGCCGCCGAAGCCGGAGGTGCTGAGGACGATGCCCACCACCACGATGGCAATAATGATGAAGTGCCGCCAGCTCATTTTCTCCTTGAAAATGACGGCGCCCAGGGCGAACACCACCAGCGGCTGGATGTAGTAGCCCAGGCTGCACTCCAGCACCCGGCCATTCTGGACGGCCCACAGGTACACCAGCCAGTCGCCGAACAGCAGCACGGAGGCGGGGATCTCCCGCTTGAGCACCCGCCTGTCCCGGAACACGGCCCACAGCTGGGGCAGCTTGCCCTGTACCTTCAGGATGCACAGGCAGCATACCGCCGCCCAGGTGATGCGGCAGGCCATGAGGAAAAACGTGTCGATCTGGCCGCAGAGATTGGTGCACAGGAACCAGTACAGCGGCTGGAAGCCCCAGAACAGGAAGCACACGCCCATGGCCGGAAGGCCCTTGCGGTAATCAACGGTCTGCATACATATCCCTCGCTTTTCTGCCGGAAACCGGGCATTCCGCCCATTTACAGCGCATCAGAATTATGTTATGATAGCACCTGAAATTTGGTTTTGCAAGAGATTTCCCCGGAAAAAGGAGACAAATATGCAGATATTCGACATGGATGGCACCCTCATCGACTCCAACGGCATCTGGAAGGACGTGGACACCGCGTTTCTGGCCAAACGGGGCCTGCCGTACACAAAGGAATACTACGAGGGCGTGGCCCACACCATTTTTCCGCTGGCGGCAAAATTCACCAAGGAATTCTGCGGTCTTCCGGAGTCGGAGGAGGACATCATGGCGGAGTGGATGGACATGGCCGGCGACCTGTACGGTACGTCGGTGCCGGTGAAGCCGGGGGTGCGGGCCTATCTGGAGAAGCTGCGGGCCGCCGGAGAGCGGATGATCGTGGTGACCAGCGCCGTGCCGGTACACTGCCGCACCGCGCTGACGCATCTGGCGCTGATGCCGTACTTCGAGCGGGTCATCTTCGCCCAGGAGCTGCACCGAGAGAAGAAGGATCCCCAGCTGTGGTGTCTGGCGGCGGAGATGATGGACGTCAGGCCGGAGGACTGCACGCTGTACGACGATTCGGTGGAGGCCTGCCGGGGTGCCAAGGCTGCCGGGATGCGGACCGTGGGGGTGTACGATCCCTACTTCGCCGCCACGGAGCCGGAGATGCGCGCGGTGTGTGACCGGTACATCCGGTCGTTTGAAGAACTGATATAAGAGACGCCCCACGGCCTGTCTCTTATACACATCTGACGCTGCCGACGATCGCATAAGTGTAGAT
>URVR01000125.1 GCA_900551355.1 uncultured Eubacteriales bacterium
ATCGTCGGCAGCGTCAGATGTGTATAAGAGACAGCCAGGAAGCCCGCCTGCAGCAGCAGAGCGTTGAGAGCCACGGTCTTCATGGCCACGGACTTGCCGCCCATGTTGGCACCGGTGATGACGGTAGCGCCCTGCTCCAGACGGATGGAGACGGGGACGAAGCGCCGTCCCTGCTGGTCCAGCAGGTCGCAGATCTCGGGGTTGATCATGTCGGTCAGCTCCAGCTCACCATCGGTCAGCTCCGGGCGGATACCGCCGTAGCGCACGGCGAACAGCGCCTTCTGGATGATGAAATCCAGCCGGCCGGAGGTCTCCGCGTCCGCCAGCAGGTCGTCCACCATGGGGGCCAGCGCGGCGCCCATGGCCCTGCGGACGCGCATCTCCTCGGCATCCTCGTCGGCGCACAGGCGGGTGCGCTTCAGGCGCAGGTCGTCCTTCTCCGCATCGGTCTGGGCGTTGAACAGCCGCTCCTCCACGTCCTTCTTGGCCTGGCGGACCTCCTTGAGCTTAGGGGTAGCGCTGTCGGGGATGTAGAAGCCCCGGCTGCCGGTGCCGTCCGGGTCCAGGATGGCCAGCGCGGGCTTGGGATCGTGGAGGGCGATGCCCTTGAAATGGGTAACGGCAACGATCTCCGCCAGCAGCGGGCGCAGACTGTCCAGCCGCTGGAGGTAGCCCTTGATCTCGAACAGCTCCACATGGTCCGGCGTCTCCCCCTCCGCGCAGCGGCGCAGGGACGTGCGGATGTCCTTCATCTGGCACAGGCCGGTCATCAGCTTGTTGTAGGCGTTCTTCAGCTGCTCCGCCGCGGCGGCAGCCTGCTCTACATTATATAATTCCGTCTCCAGCTCGGCCCTCTCCTCCGGCATATAGAACCGCAGGCGGCGGATCTTCTCCTGCCCGAAGGGCGAGCAGCCGTGCAGGGACTCCAGCACATATTGCAGGCCGATCTTCACGCGCTCCTCAAATCGGATCTCGATCATGCCAATTCCTCCTTTACGTTGATGACGGGCACCTCCACCGCCTCGCGCATGCGGTGCAGGAACTCGTCCTTGTCGAATTTCCAGCCGTAGGCCGACACCGGGTTCACGGTGATGCACAGGGTGCGGGCGGCCTCCTCCGTCTCCAGCGCCACCTCCCGGGCGGACAGCTTATCCAGCGTGTCGGCGGACAGCAGCACCTTGCTGGGATCCTTCACCACCAGACGGCACCGCCGCAGCACGCCGCTGCGCAGCAGGGGCAGCACCATGGTATCCGTCAGGGCGCCGGTGACCAGCGCCGCGCCGTGCTCCTTGACGCAGGACTCCAGTCCGTCCGCGGCCTCCGGCGGCAGCTCCGCCGCCTTGGGCAGGTTCATCAGCCGGTAGATATGCACCGTGTCGGCGATGACCTTCTCCATGCTCATGTGATAGCTGGCGCCGGTGCAGAGGATGACGCCCTCCGCCACGGCACGGGCGCCCAGGCTCTTGCGGCCCAGCGCGCCGTCGATGATGGAGCGGTCGGCCCCCAGCTCAAAGAAGGACTGGGACACGGACTTCAGCTGGGTGGTGATGGACGGCCCGGCCAGCTGGACGTACCCCGCGCTGCGTGCCCGCAGGATCACCACCTCCCCCAGCGGCGTGGGGATGCCGGTGGTCATCAGGATCTCCTTGGTCACGTCGCCCAGCCGCAGCATGTCCTTGGCCGTGGCGATGAGCGTACCCTCCTTCACGAAGATACCGGGCTTTTCCGTGCCGGTGACCACGTCGGTGGATTCGCCGTCCCGGCCGATGGAGGTCAGCCCCAGCGTCCCCTGCAGATGGCCGCCGGTGAGCATCCAGTTGAGCATGGTGGTCTTGCCCGCGTTCTTGCACATGCCCACGATGGACATGGTCTTTGTCTCGTTGAGCCGGCGCAGCAGCTCGTCGTGCATGTCGTACACGCCCTTTCCTTGGTATTCAGTCAATTTTTGAGTATAGCACACCCCGGCGCAAAAAGAAAGGGGGGAAACGGCTTTTGTCCGTCTCCCCCCCCTTTTTCCTTATTCCACGGTGACACTCTTGGCCAGATTCCGGGGCTTGTCGATGTCGCAGCCCCGCTCCAGTGCGATGTAGTAGGCCAGCAGCTGCAGCGGCACCACGCCCAGCTGCGGCAGCAGCATCGTCTCCGTCTCCGGAACGGTGAGCACCCGCTCCACCCGGCTGTGCATCTGCGCCGCGCCGGCCTCGGTGGTCAGGGCCAGCACCTGCGCGCCCCGGGCCTGCACCTCCACTACGTTGCTCATGGCCTTGTCGAACAGCGGCATGTAGGTGGCGGCGGCGATGACCGGCGTCCCCTCCTCGATGAGGGAGATGGTGCCGTGCTTCAGCTCGCCGGCGGCATAGGCCTCAGAGTGGATGTAGGAGATCTCCTTGAGCTTCAGGCTGCCCTCCAGCGACAGGGCGTAGTCCAGATTGCGGCCGATGAAGAAGACCTGGTCGTGACCGGCCAGCTCCCGGGCGGCGGCACGGACGTCCGCCGTGTCGGACAGTATTTTCTCCATCTGGGCGGGCAGCGCCTCGATGCCCCGCACCATGGCGGTGTAGGTGTCCAGATCCACGGTGCCCAGGATATCGCCGAAATACAGACCCAGCAGGTTCAGCACCACCATCTGGGTGCTGTACGCCTTGGTGGTGGCCACGGCGATCTCCGGCCCGGCCCAGGTATACAGCACATCGTGGGACTCCCGGGCGATAGAGGAGCCCACCACATTGACGATGGACAGGATGCGGGCACCCCGCTTTTTGGCCTCCCGCAGGGCGGCCATGGAGTCCAGCGTCTCGCCGGACTGGCTGATGACGATGACCAGATCCCCCGGCCCCACGATGGGGTCGCTGTACCGGAACTCGGAGGCGAGGCTCACCTCTACCGGGCGGCGGAGCATCCGCTCCAGGCTGTACTTGCCCACCATGCCCACATGATAGCTGGAGCCGCAGGCCACGATGCAGATGCGGCCCAGCTCCCGGATCTCCCGGTCCGTCATGGTCAGATCGCTGAGCACCACCCGGCCGTTCTGGATGCGGCCGGTGATGGCCCGGGCGATGGCGTCGGGCTGTTCGTGGATCTCCTTGAGCATGAAGTGGTCATAGCCACCCTTCTCCGCGGCGTCCACGTCCCAGTCGATGTGCTGGTGCTCCTTTTCCACGGGGCGGCGGCGCTCGTCATAGACACGGATGCCGCTGGCGGTGATGACGGCCAGCTCGCCGTCGTCCATGTACATGATGTCCCGGGTGTGGCGCAGCAGCGCCGTCACGTCGGAGGCCAGGAAGTTCTCGCCGTCGCCGCAGCCCAGCAGCAGCGGCGCGTCCTTCCGGGCGGCGATGAGCCGGTCCGGCGCATCGGCGCAGATGATGCCCAGGGCATAGGCGCCCTCCACGGCGGAGAGCATGCTGGTCACCGCCTCGAACAGGTCGTGGCTGGCGGCGTAGTAGTACGCCAGCAGCTGGGCCACCACCTCCGTGTCCGTCTGGGACCGGAAGGTGTAGCCCTTCTGCATCAGCTGCGCCCGCAGCAGGGCGTAGTTTTCAATGATGCCGTTGTGGACAACGGCGAACAGGCCGTTTTCACTGACCTGCGGGTGTGCGTTGATGTCGTTGGGCTCCCCGTGGGTAGCCCAGCGGGTGTGTCCCACGCCCAGCGTACCGGGCACGGCGCGGCCCTCCTCCGTCAGATCGGCCAGCGCCTGCAGACGGCCCTTGGCCTTGCGGACGCACAGCCCCTCCGGGCCGCACACGGCCATGCCGGCGGAGTCGTAGCCGCGATACTCCAGACGGCGCAGGCCGTCCAGCAGGATGGGGGCCGCCTGCTGGGCGCCCACATATCCCACGATTCCACACATATTTGATTTTCCTCCTGAAAGATATGATATCTGTCGGAAGAACAAACGCGCAGACCATTTGTGTCTTCGCATCCGGCCGCAGCCCCTCTGTTTTGCGGTCGCCCGCATATTTGCTGGCTGCGTGCGCGCCCGGACGGCGCGGGAGAGCATCCGCCGAATTTTCGATAAACTCTCCTCCTCGTTATCCCATGGCGGCGCGGAAAAAACAGGCCGGCCCATGGGCACATGGCGCTTTGTGTCGGAGCTTTTGTCCGAGATCCTCCTTTCACATTCTGCGTATCTATGCATACACCGCGCGGCATATTCCCGCCGCGCAGGGGCATACTGAGAAAAATACCCCACGAAAGGGCGTGTATCGCTTGGCAACTGCTTTTCTGCGCACCGTCATCCTGTATCTGCTGCTGATCGCGGGCCTGCGGCTCAGCGGCAAGCGGCAGATCGGCGAGCTGGAGCCTATCGAGCTGGTGCTGACGCTGCTGATCTCCGATCTGGCATCAGTGCCCATGCAGGACTTCGGCATCCCGCTGCTCAACGGCGTGGTGCCCATACTGGCGCTGATCGCGCTGTCCACCCTGTTCAGCTGCATCAGCCTGCGGAACGTGCGGTTCCGGTCGCTGGTGTGCGGCGAACCGGCGCTGGTCATCAAGGACGGCCAGATCCGGCAGGAGGTGATGCATCACAACCGCCTGACGCTGGACGAGCTGATGGAGGAGCTGCGGGGGCAGGGCGTGCTGGACATCAACACCGTGAAGTACGCGGTGCTGGAGACCAGCGGGCACCTGTCGGTGCTGCTGCGGGCCGACCAGCAGCCCCTGACGGCCCGGCAGATGGCCGTGGCCGTGGAGGACGACGTATTCCTGCCCACGGTGGTCATCAACGACGGCCGCATCATGGCGGAGAACCTGCGTCTGGCCGGACGGGATGAGAACTGGCTGCGTCAGCAGCTGCAGAAGCGGAAGATCAGGCACGCCCGGGACGTGTTCCTCCTGTCGGTGGACGAGAGCGGCAGCGTGGTGTGCCAGCTGAAGGAGGATGCCCGATGAAGGCGGTGCGTATCCCCCTGTTCGTGCTGGCGGTGCTGCTGGCCTTCTCCGTGTGCAACGCGGTATACCTCACTCGCCGGTGCCATGCGTGGCACACGGAGAAGGCCAGCAGCTGTCTCTTATACACATCTCCGAGCCCACGAGACGTAGAGGAATCTCG
>URVR01000126.1 GCA_900551355.1 uncultured Eubacteriales bacterium
CGCCGCTCCGACGAGCTGTGCCAGGCGCAGTCCGCGTTTTTGCAGACGCTGCCGGAGCTGGAGCTGGTGCCCGCGGCGCCGGCGGCAGAGGCTGTCCAGGCTGACGAGGCCGTGGATGCCATCGAGCAGGACATCCTGACCCAGTTCGACGCCCCGGCGCAGGAGGAGGCGAAGCCGGAGGCACCGGCAGCTGCCGACGAGCCTACCATCAAGTTCCCGCCGGTGAACGGCAGCGCCGTGCCCAACGAGTTTTCCTTCGATCTGGGCGAGCTGAAGTTCGGGCGCAACTACAAGGGTAAGGAATAACACGGGACAACCGAAAAGGCGGCCTTCGGCCGCCTTTTTTCAGGAGATACCGCCGCCGGGCCGCGAAAGCGCAGACGGCTGCAGGGACATGACAAGGAGGAGAGCGGATGACGGACAGACCCATTATCGCGCTGCTGTACGATTTCGATAAGACGTTGTGCACCACCGACATGGAGGACTACGCCTTTATCCCGGCGCTGGGGTACACGCCGGCAGAGTTCTGGTACAAGGCCAACGCCTTCGGGCGGGACAACCGGATGGACGGCCTGCTGGCCTACATGTACACCATGATCGAGGAGTGCCGCGCCCAGGGAAAGCGGCTGGACCGGGAGTTTCTGGTGCGCTGCGGACACAGCATGGAGCTGTTCCCCGGCGTGCGGGAGTGGTTCCGGCGCATCAATGCATTCGGGGAGACGCAGGGCGTCACCATCGAGCACTACGTCATCTCCTCCGGTCTGCGGGAGATCATCGAGGGCAGCGGCATCGCCCATGAATTCCGGGAGATCTACGCCTGCGAGTTCTTCTATAACGAGGAAGGGCTGGCCACATGGCCCAAGCTGGACGTCAACTTCACCAACAAGACCCAGTTTGTCTACCGCATCAACAAGGGCGTGCTGGATGTGTCCGACGACAAGACGCTGAACGACTCCATGCCCGACGACAGCAAGCGCATCCCCTTCACCAACATGATCTATGTGGGGGACGGTCTTTCCGACGTGCCGTGCATGAAGATGATGCGGGCCTACGGCGGGCAGGCCATCGCCGTGTATCAGGCCAGCAACCGGGCCGGTGTGGAGGATCTGCTGAGCAAGGGGCGGGTGGACTTCATCTTCCCCGCCGACTATCGGGAGGGCACGGGACTGGACAGCACCGTGAAGAACATCATCCGGAAAATGGCCATCAGCGACGCTCTTACCGCCGAGAACGCCCAGCAGCTGCAGGCCATCGGGTGGGGCGACCTGCCGGAGCAGGTGGGGCTGTTTGAATGAAGCAGCCAATAAAAAACAGGGTCTGCGCATGATGTGCGCAGACCCTGCTCTTCTTATTCAAATAAATGGATGCCGTCCACGGTGCGGAGGTGGGTCTGGAGATCGGCCAGCAGCTGCTCCGACGCGTCGGAGAGGGCGCGGCCCTTGGGCGTTACCAGATAGAAGGTGCGGTCGGCGGGAGCCTCCTCCAGACGGAGGGAGCGGACGGTGCCGAACTGGCGGACGGAGTGGGCCGCGGCGGCGGCGGGACAGATGACCCAGCGCCGCCCGCAGGAGGGCAGCGTCTCCGCCAGCTGGGGGATGTCGGTATACAGCAGCGGGCGGGCGTCCATGCCGAACCAGCAGTCGTGCCACTGGAGGATCTCCGGCTGGCCGGAGACCAGTATCTCGTCCTCCACATGGAGCATGAAGGGGTGCACCGTGTCCGGCAGCTCCAGATCCAGGGGCACCACCAGAAAGAAGGATTCGCGGAACAGGGGGCGAGCCTCGATCTGCAGGTCGTAGTGCAGGCCGCCGTCCACAATGGCCATGTCCGCGTCGCCCCGGGCCACCGCCGTCACCGCCTCGTAGGTGCGCATGGTCTCCACCCACAGGGACACCGGCAGCTCACGCTCCAGAAAACGCTGGTACACCGGGGGCAGGATGTACTGGTTGGCGGTATAGGCCGCGATAACGTGGAGAAATTCCCGGCGGCCGGCGGAGGAAAAGGTCTGCGTCTCCGTCAGCAGGTTCTGCCACCGGCGGGCCAGGGGCAGGAACCGCTGGCCTGCCTCCGTCAGGGTGATGTGGCGCTGACCCTTGCCTCGTTGGAACAGGGGTGCGCCGACCTCCGCCTCCAGCGCCTGGAGGCGGGCTGTCAGGGTTGGCTGGGTAATGAACAGCGCTTCTGCCGCTGCCGTCATGGTGCCGTGGTCCAGCACAGCGAAGAAAGTTTCAATATCCAGTGTGGTCATCTGCGCCCTCCAATTATAGTTTCAGTCTATATTATACACGTTAATAATCAATTTTACAAGCATAAATTTTGGTGCTATGATAGGGACACAAACAAGAAAGGAGTTGTTCCCCATGACAAAAACCAGGTCTTCCACTGTTACCCTGCTGGCCATCGCCGCTGTGGTGGTCACCGCCATTATCGTCTATACGATGGCGTGCCTGCTGATGGGGAACATCACCCCGGTGGCCCGTGTGTGCGCCATCCTGTTCCCGGTGTGGTTCGTGGCAGAGCTGAACCTGCTGTGCACGCTGCTGTAACGCTTATCTTCCTTTTTTCTCTACCATACGGAAGGAGCCGGACGCCCAAGGCGTCCGGCTCCTTCTGATTTTTTCGCTTACTGCATGACCTGCCGGATGACCCGGATAAAGCGGCCGCGGTCGTAGATCACCGGCACAGGGTAGGTGGGATTGGCTTCCTTGGCCGCCCACGCCGCCATCTGGGGCAAATCCTCCTCCCGGATGCAGGAAAAGCCGGTGGGGATGCCCAGCCGGGCGTTCATGGCCAGAATGGCGTCGATGAAGGCGTCGGCCTTCTCCCCGTCGGTACCGCCGGGGAGGCCCACCAGCTCCGCCAGACGGGCCAGCTTCCGGTAGGCCGCCGGGCCGTAGTCCCGGAGGACCACGGGCAGCAGCACCGCGTTGGCAAGGCCGTGGCCCACGCCGTACAGGCCGCCCAGGGTATGGGCGATGGCGTGGACGTTACCCACGCTGGCACGGGTAAAGGCGGCGCCGGCCTGATAGGAGGCGGTGAGCAGCGCCTGCCGGGCGTCCACATCGTCACCGTGGGCGCAGGCGTGCTCCAGCGTACGGAAAATGGTGACAACGGCCTCCTCCGCCAGGTGGTCGGTCTGGCGGGTGGGGTAAAAGCGGCTGAGGTACGCCTCCACCGCGTGGGTCAGGGCGTCCATGCCCGTTTCGGCAGTGGTGCGGGGCGGCAGGGACACGGTGAGCAGCGGGTCCAGCACGGCGCAGCGGGGGATGAGGCACAAATCGCTGACGGCGTACTTGTGGTGATCCGCGCCGGTGACGACGGCGGCGATGGTGGTCTCCGAGCCGGTGCCGGCGGTGGTGGGCACAGCGATGAAGGGCGGGATGGGGCGGCGCACTTTCAGGAGGCCGGCCAGCTGGGAAAGTGTTCTGTCGGGCCGGGCCAGCAGCGCCGCCGCGGCCTTGGCGGTGTCCATGGGGCTGCCGCCGCCCACGGCCACCAGACTGTCGCAGCCCTCCCGGCGGTACAGCGCGGCGGCGGCCTCCACGGCGGACACCGGCGGGTTGGGCTGTATGTCGGAGAACAGGGCATAGCCCTCCAGTCGGGAGAGCATCTGCTGAAAGGCGGGGTCGGCACACTGGCGGCGGCTGGCCGCCACCACCGGGCGGCGGGTGCCGCACTTCGTCAGGAGGGCCGGGATGCGCGCGAGGCTGCCGGGGCCGGTGACGGTCTCCGGGCGGCGCCAGGGCAGCAGACGGGCGCCCAGGCCGAAAACGCATTGGTAGGTGCGGTACCAGAGGTGGAGCAGGTTCACGGGGATACCTCCTTTCGTTTCCCCTATTATGGCGGATACGCGGAATTTTTGCAAGAAAAAGGGGCGGCTGCGCCGCCCCTTGGGAATGCGATCTATTACTCCACCGCCTCGATGAGGCCGTAGCCGCCGTTGTGGCGGTGGTACACCACGCAGATGACGTTGTCGTCAATGCGGCGGAACACATAGAACGAGTGGTCCAGCAGGTTCATCTGCAGGATGGCCTCGTCGGTGGTCATGGGCTTGACGGCAAAGCGCTTGGTGCGGATGATGTCGAAATCGTTGTCCTCCACCACGTCGAACTCTGCGGGAACGGAGGAGACCAGCGCGTCGGGCCGCAGGTTCTTGGCCAGCCGCGTCTTGTTCTTGCGGATGCGGCGGTCGATGAAGCTGACAGCCTCGTCAATGGCGCCGCGCATGTCGCCGTCGGGATCCTCCGTCTGGGCGCGGAACAACGTGCCGTTGGTGCTGCGGATGGTCAGTTCTACCACGCAGCGGTTCTTCTTCTCCACGGCAAAGGTCACAAAGGCGTCTGCCTCCTCCGGAAAATACTTATCCAGCTTGCTGATCTTCTTTTCCGCGTATTCCTTGATGGAGTCGTTGAGGGAAATCTTCTTGCAGGCGAATGTGAACTTCATAATACTTGCTCCTTTCGTCAGTGCGGTAAACACAGGGTAGGGTCGGGGAGCCGTTTCCCTTTATCCTTGCCCGTATTATAGCAAATCGCAGTAGGTTTGAAAAGCGGTTTTGAGAGAATTTGTGAAAACTTCACAAATCATTTGCAATTCGGACACATTCGACAGCGCTCCCCAAAAGTCGCGGAAATGCGGCAAAACCTCCTATTTACACGGGGACGGGCTTGCGTTACTATAATAGAGGAAGCTTTCCAATATCCCACCCGCTTGGGCCGCTCTGCTTGCAGGGCGGCTCCTTTTTTGTGAAAAAGAGAGACGGCGGGGCCGGGTGCGCATGGGGTCATGCGCAAAACCGGCTCTGCCGTCTCTGTGTGCGGGCGATACCGCGTCAGGCCGTCTCGCCCGGGTCATCCAGCTTTTCCGAGAGCGTCCCGTCCAGGCGTACCGCGCCGTACAGGTTCTTGGCGGAGCAGCCCGCACGGCCGCCGCCGGCACAGGCGCAGGCGCAGGCACAGGCGCAGCTGCTGGCGCAGGCACAGTGCCCTCCGCCGCCGAAGCCGCCTCCGCCAAAGCCGCCGCCCCGGCTGCCACCGCCGAAGC
>URVR01000127.1 GCA_900551355.1 uncultured Eubacteriales bacterium
GTCATACGACGGTCTAAGGATACCGCACAGGAGTCAGCAACCGCACAGCGGCTCGGTGATGTGAAGAAGATTTCGGAAACAGTGACAGTGCCGCGGCCTAAGAAGTTTGCTTCTTTCCATTCTGCGTTGTAGCTCTCGTCTAACATCTTAACGAGACCTTTTACTTCTTTGTCATCGGCTGCGTCGTTTTCATTTAAGGCGCGTACATCCTGAAGGATATCGGCCATCTTGTAGATCGCGTTGTCACCGCGCTCCGGAGCGGAGCCGTGGCAGGAAACGCCGTGCATATCGACGCGGATCTCCATTCTGCCGCGATGGCCGCGGTAGATGCCGCCGTCGGTCGGCTCGGTGGAGATGACGAACTCGACCTTGCTGCGTGCGTCCTCGGGGCCGTTAAAGTATTCGTTGACAATGGACTGCCAGCACATACCGTCGCAGTCCTCCTCCTGCACGGAGCCGACCACCATCATCTTGTAGCCCTTGGGCAGCAGGTCCAGATCCTTCATGATCTTCACGCCGTAGGCGGCGGCAGCCATGCCGCCCTCCTGGTCGGAACCGCCGCGGCCGTAGATGATGTCGTCGGTCTCATAGCCCTTGTAGGGGTCGGCTTCCCAGTTCTCAATGTTGCCGATGCCCACGGTGTCGATGTGGCTGTCGATGGCGATGATCTTGTCGCCCTCGCCCATCCAGCCGATGACGTTGCCCAGCTTGTCGAACTCCACCTTGTCATAGCCCAGGGACTTCAGCTCCTCGGCGATGCGCTTGACGACGCCCTCCTCCTCACAGGACTCGGACGGGATGGCGATCATGTCACGCAGGAACTTGACCATGGCGGGCTTATAGCCCTCGGCAGCTTTTCTGATGGCTTCGAAATCCATAACGTACCTCCGTATATTTTCTGTTGTTTCACACATACAAACAAGGTTCTTCTTTTTTTGCCTCTCTTATCATAACACACAAGCACAGGATGTCAAACAAAAATTTATGAAACCAAAAAAATATTCTGAAAAAATCGTTGCTTTCTTCGCAAAGTGTGGTATGATAGTAGAGGAGAAAAATAAGAAAGAGAAATACGGGGAGGGCACGCCATTGGAGACGAAGCGTCTGGAGAGCCTGAAGCAGATCGCCGCGGGCATCGCGGCGCAGTTCGGGGACAAGTGCGAGGTCGTGATCCACGACGTCAGCAGCAGTCATCCGGAGCATACCATCGTACATATTGAAAACGGGCACGTCTCCGGCCGCAAGGTGGGCGACGGCGCGTCCATGGTGGTGCTGGAGCAGCTGGAGCATCAGCACGACCAGCCCAAGGATCACCTGTGTTACCTGACGAGGACGCCGGACGGCAAGATCCTCAAGTCCTCGTCGCTGTACATCCGCAACAGCCGCGGCGCTGTGACCGCCATCTTCTCCATCAACTACGACGTGACGGGGCTGATGATGATGCAGCAGCAGCTGGGCGAGCTGCTGTCCACCCGGGACAAGGAGCAGACGGAGCCGGAGAAGATCATCAACGTCAACGACGTGCTGGATGAGCTGATCCAGCAGTCCGTGGCGCTGGTGGGCAAGCCGGCGGCGCTGATGAACAAGGACGACAAGGTGCGGGCCATCCAGTTCCTGAACAAGTCCGGCGCGTTCCTCGTCACCAAGTCCGGCGACAAAGTGGCAAAATACTTCGGTATTTCCAAATATACCTTATACTCTTACATTGACGCGAACAAGCAACAGGAGGAAAAGAAAAAATGATCGATCTGTCCATCAACAAGGTTGGCCTGGAGCACAATATCCAGAAGGCCAAGGAGAACAACGTCATCATCCCCACCATCGCGCAGATGCAGGATCCCGACCTGATTCCCGAGAAGATCAAGGCCAAGCTGAGCCACACCGGCCTGTGGGACGTGGATCCCGTCAACCTGTTCCGTATTTCCTGGCACAACGAGGCCAAGGAGAGCGGCGGCCTGTTCCAGAAGGTCCCCAACTATGTGGAGATCCCCAGCAAGCTGTCCGGCGTACCCTGCCGCATCGTGGCCATGTCCGGCAAGTGGTTCCCCACCGGCTGCCATAAGGTGGGCGCTTCCTTCGGCTGCCTGGCGCCCCGTCTGGTGACCGGTCAGTTCGACGCCACCTATCATCACGCCGTATGGCCCTCCACCGGCAACTACTGCCGCGGCGGCGCCTTCAACTCCAAGCTGCTGGCCTGCGAGTCCGTGGCCATCCTGCCCCAGGATATGTCCAAGGAACGCTTTGACTGGCTGAAGTCCATCGCCGGTCAGATCATCGCCACCCCCGGCTGTGAGTCCAACGTCAAGGAGATCTTCGACAAGACCTGGGAGCTGAAGCAGGATCCCACCATGATGATCTTCAACCAGTTCGCCGAGATGGGCAACCCCCTGTGGCACTACAACGTCACCGGCTACGCCCTGGCCGATCTGTTCGAGGCCATCAAGAAGCCCGGCCAGAACTTTGCCGGCGCCTGCTTTACCTCCGGCTCCGCCGGCACCATGTCCGCCGGTGACCTGCTGAAGGAGCGCTATCCCCACCTGAAGCTGGCCGTGGGCGAGGCTCTGCAGTGCCCCACCATCCTGGACAACGGCTTCGGCGGCCACCGCATCGAGGGTATCGGCGACAAGCACATCCCCTGGATCCACAACGTGAAGAACACCGATATGGCTATCGCCATCGACGACGAGGACAGCCAGCGCCTGCTGCGCCTGTTCAACACCCCCGAGGGCCAGAAGTATATGAAGGACGAGCTGGGCATGTCCGATGAGGAAGTCCAGAAGATGACCTGGCTGGGCATCTCCGGCATCGCCAACGTGCTGTGCTGCATCAAGATGGCTAAGTACTATGAGCTCACCGAGAACGACGTGGTGGCCACCGTCCTCACCGACTCCGCTGTGATGTACGGCAGCCGCATCGAGGAGCTGAACCAGATGCACGGCGCCTACAATGCCCACGAGGCCGCGCTGGATCACAACCTGCACATGCTGGGTCTGAAGACCGACTCCATGCTGGAGCTGACCTACACCGAGCGCAAGCGCGTCCACAACCTGAAGTACTACACCTGGGTGGAGCAGCAGCAGATGAACGTGGAGGACCTGAACGCCCAGTGGTACGACACCAAGAACACCTGGGACGCCGTCCACGCACAGGCCAAGGATCTGGACGAGCTGATCAACGAGTTCAACGAGGCCACCGGCCTGCTGAAGGCACTTTGATCCCTTAAATAGATTTGGTCTGTTGATCACCAATCGCTTCAGGGCGGGGCAGTCGCCCCGCCCTGATTTTCATTATAAGTAAGGAGAGACGTCATGAGAAACGTAAAATACGGCAAATGCGTCCGCTGCGGCAAGACCTATGACGCGGTGCCAGACCTGACCAACTGCGAATGCGGCGGCATTCTGGACATCGTGTACGACTACGACTACATCAAGTCTGTGCTGACTAAGGAGAAGCTGGCCAAGCGGGATAACCGCTCCATGTGGCGCTACCGGGAGCTGCTGCCCGTGGAGGAAACCACCCCCGACACGCCGCTGCGGGTGGGCTGGAGCCCCCTGTACGAGGAACCGAAGCTGGCGGAGCTGCTGGGCATCAAAAAGCTGTGGGTGAAGGACGACGGTCAGAACCCCACCGCCTCCCTGAAGGACCGGGCCAGCGCCATGGCCGTGGCCAAGGCCATGGAGGCCGGTGCCAAGACCATCGCCTGCTCCTCTACCGGCAACGCCGCCAGCTCTCTGGCCGGCAACGCCGCCGCCGCGGGCATCAAGACCTACATCTTCGTGCCGGAGCGCGCCCCCAAGGGCAAGGTGGCACAGCTGATGATCTTCGGCGCCAACGTCATCTCCGTCAAGGGCAACTATGAGGACACGTTCAAGATGTCCGCCGCCGCCATCGACAAGTACGGCTGGTACAACCGCAACGCCGCCATCAACCCCTACCTCAGCGAGGGCAAAAAGACGGTGGCGCTGGAGATCGCCGAGCAGCTGAACTGGGAGATGCCCGACTATCTGGCCATCTCCGTGGGCGACGGCTGTACCATCGCCGGCGTGTGGAAGGGCTTCAAAGATCTGTACGCCATCGGTTTCATCGACAAGCTGCCCCGCCTGATCTCCGGCCAGTCTCTGGGCTGCTATCCCATCAACCGGGCCATTCAGGAGGATAAGCCCTGGGAGCCTATGGAGGAGAACACCATCGCCGACTCCATCTCCGTCGGCGTGCCGCGCAATGCCGATAAGGCCCTCATGGCCATCCGAGAGTCCAACGGCATCGCCATCAACGTGACCGACGAGGAAATTCTCGCCGCGCAGAAGCTTCTCGGCCGCACCTGCGGCGTCTTCGGCGAGCCTGCCGGCGTCACCGGCACTGCCGCCGTCAAGAAGGCCTGCGAGCTGGGCCTGATCGAAAAGGGCGCGACGGTCGTTTCCGTCGTGACCGGTAACGGTCTGAAGGACGTAGCAAACGCCATCAAGTCCGCGGGCGAGCCCATCAACATCAAACCCGACCTCGACCTCATGGTTGAAGAATTCGCCAAGAGAGGCGTCACGGTCGAATAAGCCCAATGCAAAACGAACCCCCGGACTGCTGTCCGGGGGTGTTCTTTTTGTCCGGCGGTTTATTCCGCGTTTCCGTCGATGTGCCGTTGGATGCGGTTGATGATCATTTCGAGGGCGATCAGGTTCTTGCCGCCCTCCGGGACGATCAGATTCGCGTTTTTCTTGCTCGGCTCGACATAGAGCTCGTGCATGGGCTTGACGGTGGTCAGATACTGGTCAATGACGGAATCGATGCTGCGGCCGCGCTTTTTGACGTCGCGGCGGATGCGGCGGCACAGGCGCACGTCGGCGTCGGCGTCGACGAAGATGCGGATGTTCATCTCATCGCACAGCGTCTTGTCGACAAAGATCATGATGCCCTCGACGACAATGACCCTGCGCGGCTCGACGTGCAGCACCTCCTGTCTCTTATACACATCTGACGCTGCCGACGATC
>URVR01000128.1 GCA_900551355.1 uncultured Eubacteriales bacterium
CATCTACCATGCCCTGCGCTTCGTTCTGCAGCTGCCCGATGGCCGCATTCTTGGCGGCTTCGGCAGCGGCATCGTGAAGCTCATCCTGTGCCAGGTCTTCATGGGCCTGCTGTGCTTCTTCGCCGTGCAGATGCTGCTGCAGAAGACGTTCCGGGTGTTCCGCCGCAGCTGGAAGGAGGCCGCGGCGCTGGTGCTGGCGCTGGCGGCGCTGACGCTGGCCATCCGGGCAGACATCTTCGGGGTGCAGCAGCGCGTCCCCGACCCGTCCCGCGTAGAAAACGTGACCCTGCGGATCACCTACTATGACGGCGGATACTGCGACACCGACGATCCCGCCATCATCGAGATGGCCACGGAGCTGCACCGCGCCATTCTGGACCAGGGCGAGAACGCCCCTGAAAACGGCGCCGGCTGGATAGAGATCCGGGTGTTCTACGATCTGAAAAACGGCGATTCCGTGCGGCGGGATTACAGCATCATCGGCGTGAAGGGCTCGGAGGTGTACCGCCTGTCCAACCAGCTTCTGAACATGCCCCAGTTCCGCAGCGGCGCCATGGGTCTGGGCTGGCTGAAAACCACAGGGCTGGACAACATCCGGGGCGGCTATATCTGTGACGGCTACACCGATGCCGAGACCGATCTGACCCGGGAACAGGCGGTGGAGCTGTGCCGTCTGGCGCAGCAGGACGCCGCGGACAGCAGCGATACCGACGTGCTGGACGCCCTGCTGTCGGGCAACGGGGGAACGGCGAATACCGACACGGATTGGGATATGTATCGCTATCAGGTGGTGATCTACGGCGGCGGTGAAAAGGGGCAGGATGAGGCCCACAGCCTGACCATGATGAGCTACTGCACCCGTATGCGGGAATTCATCGACGAACTGACGTTCAACGAGGCCATCGGAAACCGCTCGGAGATCGTGGAGGTCACGCCATGAAAAGGGGGCTGCTGTGTGCGGCGGCAGCCGTAGTGCTGCTGGTCTTCGGCGCATGGGGACTGGTGAGCCTGCGGAGCTATCCCGCCGAGAATGTCGTGGAAAGGGATCATGTCCTGTTCTACCTGCGCAGGGACGGTCGGGACGCCTTCGCCTCCGCCTACCAGTGGGACGGCAGCGGCGATGCGATTGACTACACCATCCCCGACACGGTGCAGGGCGCAAGGGTCACCGCCATCGGCGGTTTTGTTGGCACGCTGAAGAAGGCGCCCTACAGCGGTCTGTATGTGGCTATGCCGGAGACATACCGGGGCGCGGAACGGGCGCAGTATACCATGCCCGTCAACGCGGTGGAGATCACGCTGCCGGTACACATCCACATCGGCCGCTACGTCCGCAGCATCGAGGAGGACGGCAGCCTGCCGGCGCCCACCGGCTACTTCGGCTACGAAAAGGACGTCAGCAGCTACATCATCACCCCGGTGTGGACGGTGACGTGCGACGAGGGCAACGAGACATACTACGCCCGGGACGGCCGGCTCTATCAGCGGGCGGACGACGCGCTGGTGCAGCTGCCCTACGCCGCAGAATAATAAAAATAAACAGACAGGCGCGAGCCAACGGCCCGCGCCTGTCTGTTTATTTGGGAGGAGATGATTACTCGTTGGTGTAGTTGTCGAAGTAGCCCTGGATGTAGATGATGGGGGTGCCCTTGTCGCCGGAGCCGCTGGTCAGGTCGCACAGGGAGCCGATGAGGTCAGTGAGGTTCCGGGGCGTGGTGCCCTCGGACACCATGTTGCCCACCAGGCTGACCTTGGCGTCCTTCTCCCGGATCTTCTGGGAGATGGCGTCCTGCAGGGCCTGGCCGGCCAGGCCGGCGAACTCCTTGTCCGCCAGATACTTCAGCTTCAGCTCGTTGGGGGTGCCCACCAGACCGGCGGTGTAGCCGGGGGACACCACGGGGTCGGCCAGCTCCCAGATCTTGCCGGCGGGATCCTTGAAGGCGCCGTCGCCGTAGACCATGGCCTCGATGCGCTTGCCGGTGGCGGCGCACATGGCCTTGCCGATGGCTTCCGCCACGGACTTGGCGTCCCGGGGGAACAGCTTCACCCGGTCGTCGTCGGCCTTGTTGCTGCCCAGCAGGCCGTACTGGGGGTTATAGCCGCTGCCGTCCACGGAGGAGGTCAGCAGGTCGTCCAGACCCAGCACCACTCGGGCACCGGCGGCGGTCAGCAGGCGCTTGCTGCGCTTGCGGGTGTGGATATCGCAGCAGATCACGGTGTCGGTGTAGTCCAGCACTGCCTGCACGCGGTTGGCGAACACGATCTCCGCCTCCGCGCCGGCGGACTCGATGATGGACTTGTAATAGTCCACATAGTCCACGCCGGTGAAGGGATGGATCACGGCGCCGAAGGCGGCGCGGAACTGCTCCAGGGACAGCACGTCGTGCCAGGGGTCGATACCGGCCTCGTCCAGCTGATCCATGGACACCAGATGGTTGCCTACCTCATCGGAGGGATAGCTGAGCATCAGCACCACCTTCTTCACGCCGGAGGCGATGCCCTGCAGCAGCAGGGAGAAGCGGTTGCGGCTGAGGATAGGGAACGTGACGCCCACGGTCTGGCCGCCGGTCTTGGCCTTCACGTCGGCGGCGATCTGCTCCACGGTGGCG
Source organism: uncultured Eubacteriales bacterium (assembly GCA_900551355.1). Classification (GTDB taxonomy): domain Bacteria; phylum Bacillota; class Clostridia; order Oscillospirales; family Oscillospiraceae; genus Vescimonas. Next base: position 2,610 of record URVR01000128.1, read on the forward strand.
TAGTTGCCCTGGCAGCGGGCCACAACGGACTCGGTGACGGCCACGATGTCGCCGTCCCGGGCGGCAATGGCGTTGCCCTTCAGTGCGTTGAGAACGGTGTCGGTGGTGATCTGCACCACATTGTCGCCCTCGCGGAAAATGGGGGCGCGCACGCCCCGCACGACGGTACCCAGTGTTCTGCTCATAGCGGATGCTCCTTTGTGATCAAAGTTTCAGGCCGCGCAGCAGACGGGCGCCGCCGCACAACAGGCATAGTATAGCACAGATCAGACATAAGTAAAATACGAAATATTTATATCGACCATTAGCAATACTGAACGCGTGACGGAGATAAGCCGGAAAAAATCTCTTGCATTTTGCGGCAGGATGTGTATAATGATATGGTACATTACGGGCTTGTAGCTCAGCTGGGAGAGCAAGCCTGACATACCGCAACCATACAACTTCATATTCGGGCTTGTAGCTCAGCTGGGAGAGCGGGCCTGATATATTGCAACCTTGTCCCGCAAAAATCTCGCGGCCAAAATTTTCGCCACCGGAGTTGCCGAAAATTTTGGCAAGGTGGTCAAAAATCACCTTGCAAATTCGTCAACAAGACAAACAACTTCATATTCGGGCTTGTAGCTCAGCTGGGAGAGCGTTCGGTTCGCATCCCTATGGTCGCACATTGACCTGCGAGTTTCAGTCCATGATTTCGGAGAGGTTTTTCTCTGAATTCTTCTAAAATCGGAAAACTTGAAAATCAGCTTTTTGTTGCAAAAACCCGCAAAAAGCGGCAATATGGGCCTATAGCTCAGCTGGGAGAGCGTACGGTTCGCATCCGTAAGGTCGTCGGTTCGATCCCGATTAGGTCCACCATTTCGAGAAAAATCACCGCCATTTTGGCGGTGATTTTTCGTTTGACCACAATAATACCACAGACGGCAGAAAATTCTGACCGCTTTTGAAATCCGCAGGCGGTGAGTAGCAGCCCCTCACCACCTGCGGATTTTCGTTTTATGTGTTTGCCGGTGCGGCAAGTTCTGCTCTGACCTCATCGTAGTATTTCTGCACCGTGGTGCGGTCCATGCCTGTTTCCCGTGCGATATAGCTTTTATTGCTCACGCCGGGGTGCTGGCGCAGGTACTCCGCCAGCTGCTTTTTCTTGGGGCTGACGCCGTCTGGATACTCCGCAGCCGTCCCATTCCGCAGGACAGCGATCTCCGCTTTCATTTGCAGGATCAGCTTCGCCAGCTTTTCCTCACATTCCTCCCGCGTGCGGCCATATACATTGCGGGAGTGCTTCTTGCCGTCTGGCCAGACGGGCGAGTACCGTCCCTCCCACAGATCCTCCTTGAGCTGCTTGATGTAGCCCGTGCCGGGTCTGCGGCGCGGCGGTGTGTACGGTTCAAACCTCTGCGCCTCTGATGCAGCTTCTGCTTTCTGTCGGGATATTTCTGCCTTTGCGATGCCGCGGTCGATGCTGGCTGCGGCATTTTCCTGCATTTCGTTGGTAATGTGGGTGTAGATATTCAGCGTGGTCTTGGCGGAGACATGGCCAATGATGGCGGACAGTGTCTTCACATCCATGCCGTGTTCCAGTGACATGGTGGCGAAGGTATGGCGCAGATCGTGAAAGCGCACCTTTTTGCAGTCTGCCCGTTCCAATATCTGCTGGAGCCGCTTGCGGACATAGCTGGGGTCGATGGGCTGGTTCGGCTTGATGCGGGACGGGAACATCAGCGGGGAGAATACTTCTTTCCGATATTCCCGCAGAAGTCCTACCATGACTGGCGGCAGGATGATCGTGCGAAACGCTGCTTTTGTTTTCGGCTCGCTGATGATATTCTTACCGCCAACCGGTGTGACCTGCTTGCTGATATGGAGTTCCCCTGTCTCAAAGTTCAGGTCATCCCATGTGAGTGCCAGTATCTCACCCCGGCGAAGTCCTGTGGTCAGCTCCAGCAGGAAGAGTTCGTACATCCCCTCCGCTTTGGCCTGTATCAGAAATCGCTGAATTTCTTCTTTGGACAGCACCTTCATTTCTTTCGGCTCCGGCGGCGGGAGCTTGACGCCGAGGATGGGATTTTTCTTGATCAAGCCATCCTTGACTGCCCTGTCCAGCGCCATCCGTATTACATGATAGCAGCTTCGCGCCGACCGCTCCGCCATCTCCGGCCCCTTGGTGTCCCGATGTGTCTTTCTGCCGTTGGCCTTCATTTCGTTCAGAAACTTCTGGCAGTCCGCCTGCGTCAGCTTATTCAGCGGGATATGCCCGAGACCAGGAATCGCGCTGTCTCTTATACACATCTGACGCTGCCGACGAACGCATAAGTGT
>URVR01000129.1 GCA_900551355.1 uncultured Eubacteriales bacterium
CTTATGCGATCGTCGGCAGCGTCAGATGTGTATAAGAGACAGCCCTGCAGTACCAGAACGTGCTGTGGACGCTGCTTATCGGCGCGCTGCTGTGCTGGGCCATGGACTGGGCCAGGACCAGGCCGGAGCTGTGGCAGCGGCTGCCGGCGGATGCCGCCATCGCCGTGGGGTTCATCCTGGGGCAGTGGGGCAACACGGACTACGGCGGATGGGGCGTACTGCTGGTGGTGCTGTTCTACCTGAGCCGGGAGGTCAAGGGGAAGTGGGCCATCCAGCTGGTGGGCACGGCGCTTTTCTGCTGGTTCTGCTCGGCATGGCGGGTGGAGCTGCTGGCCATGCTGGCGCTGATCCCCATTTTCCTGTACAACGGGGAGCGGGGCTTTTCCGGCAAGGCGCTGCAATACGGTTTTTACGCCTTCTACCCCGTTCATATTCTGATTTTGAGCATACTGGCACAGTATATGTTCTGAGGAGGTATCGTCCATGGCAAAGCACAAAGAGGAAAAGACCAACGTGATGCGCACGCTGGAGCAGAAGAAGATCGCCTACACCGCCCACGCCTACGACCCGGACGGCCCTATCGACGGGGTGTCCGTGGCGCAGACGCTGGGGCAGGCACCGGAGCGGGTGTTCAAGACGCTGGTGACAAGGGGCGCCTCCGGCGGGTACTATGTGTTCGACATCCCCGTGGCGGAGAGCCTTGACCTGAAGAAGGCGGCCAAGTCTGTGGGGGAGAAGTCCGTGGCCATGCTGCCCCAGAAGGAACTGCTGGGCCTGACGGGATACGTCCACGGCGGATGCAGCCCCGTGGGGATGAAGAAGCAGTTCCCCACGGTGTTCCACGAGACGGCGGTGCTGTACGACACCATCTGCGTCAGCGCGGGGAGGATCGGGGCACAGGTGGAGTGCCGCCCCGGCGACCTCATCGGTCTGCTGCGGGCGGACACGGCGGACATCATCGTGTAAATTTTATTACTATCTTGACATTAAAAAAATAGTTTATATAGACTTTATCTGCGAAATTAGTTGCAGAAACGAGGAATACCATGCAGAAGGAAATTTTCATCAAGGGCGCACGGGAGAACAACCTGAAGAATATCGACGTCACCATCCCCCGGGACAAGCTGGTGGTGCTGACGGGTCTCAGCGGCAGCGGTAAGAGCTCGCTGGCCTTCGACACCATCTACGCCGAGGGACAGCGCCGGTATGTGGAGAGCCTCAGCTCCTACGCCCGTATGTTTCTGGGGCAGATGGACAAGCCGGACGTGGACTATATCGACGGCCTTTCCCCGGCTATCTCCATCGACCAGAAGACCACCAGCAAGAATCCCCGCTCCACCGTAGGCACGGTGACGGAGATCTACGACTATCTGCGCCTGCTGTGGGCGCGGGTGGGCGTGCCACACTGTCCCAAGTGCGGCAGGGAGATCCGCCAGCAGACGGTGGATCAGATCATCGACCAGATCATGGCCCTGCCGGAGGGCACCCGCATTCAGGTGATGGCCCCGGTGGTGCGGGGACGCAAGGGCGAGCACGCCAAGGTGCTGGAGGACGCCCGCCGCAGCGGCTACGTCCGGGTGCGGGTGGACGGGAATCTGTACGAGCTGTCGGAGGATATCCCGCTGGAGAAGAACCTGAAGCACCATATCGACATCGTGGTGGACCGGCTCATCGTCCGGCCCGACATCGCCCAGCGCCTGACGGACTCCGTGGAGACGGCGTCCAGCCTGACCGGCGGGCTGGTGACGGTGAACCTGCTGAAGGAGCAGCAGGACATCACCTTCTCCCAGAACTACGCCTGCGAGGACTGCGGCCTTTCCATCGAGGAGCTGACGCCCCGGCTGTTCTCCTTCAACAGTCCCTTCGGCGCCTGTCCCACCTGTACGGGACTGGGGGTACAGCTGAAGGCCGACCCCGCCCTCATCGTGCCGGATGAGAGTAAGTCCATTCTGGACGGCGCTATCACGGCTCCCGGCTGGGCGTCCATCCGCTCCGACGGCGTGAGCCGGATGTATTTCGAGGCGCTGAGCAAGAAGTATCAGTTCTCCCTACGCCAGCCGTACAGCGAGCTGAGCGACGCGGTGAAGCAGGTCATCCTCTACGGCACCGGCGGGGAGAAGCTGGAGCTGCACTACGACCAGCCCCGGGGCAAGGGCGTGCTGCATCAGGCGTTCGAGGGTATCTGCCACAATCTGGAGCGGCGGTACAGCGAGACGCAGAGCGACGCCAGCAAAAAGGAGATCGAGGAGTATCTGTCCCAGTGTCCCTGCCCCGCCTGCAAGGGCCGCCGTCTGCGGCCGGAGGCGCTGGCGGTGACGGTGGGCGGCCTGTCCATCTTCGAGGCCACGGAGCTGCCGGTGGACGAGGCGCTGCCCTTCTTCAACGGTCTGGAGCTGACGGGCAACCAGCAGCTCATCGCCGCCCAGATACGCAAGGAAATCCGGGCGCGGCTGGGCTTTTTGCAGTCCGTGGGACTGAGTTATCTCACCCTGTCCCGTGCATCCGGTACCCTGTCCGGCGGCGAGAGCCAGCGTATCCGCCTTGCCACCCAGATCGGCAGCAGCCTGATGGGTGTGCTGTATATTCTGGATGAGCCGTCCATCGGCCTGCACCAGCGGGATAACGACAAGCTGCTGGCCACGCTGTGCCGCCTCCGGGATCTGGGCAACACCCTGATCGTGGTGGAGCACGATGAGGACACCATGCGCGCCGCCGACTGGCTCATCGACATCGGTCCCGGCGCCGGAGAGCTGGGCGGGCAGGTGGTGTCCGCCGGTACGCCGGCGCAGGTGATGGCCGACCCCAACAGCCTGACGGGACAGTACCTCAGCGGCAAAAAGCGCATCGAGCTGCCGGCACACCGGCGGGAGGGCAGCGGCAAATACCTGACGGTGCGGGGCGCACGGGAGAACAACCTGAAAAGCATCGACGTGACGTTCCCGCTGGGGACGTTCATCTGCGTCACCGGCGTCAGCGGCAGCGGCAAAAGCTCACTGGTCAACGAGGTACTGTACAAGAAGCTGGGGGTGGAGCTGAACCGCATGAAGGCCCGCCCCGGTAAGCACGACCGCATCGAGGGCATGGAGCATCTGGACAAGGTCATCGCCATCGACCAGAGCCCCATTGGGCGGACGCCCCGCTCCAACCCCGCCACCTATACCAACCTGTTCAACCTGATACGGGACCTGTTTGCGTCCACGCAGGACGCCAAGGCCCGGGGCTACGGGCCGGGGCGCTTCTCCTTCAACACACGGGGCGGCCGGTGCGAGGCCTGCGGCGGCGACGGTATGCTGAAGATCGAGATGCACTTTCTGGCGGATGTGTACGTCCCCTGCGAGGTGTGTCGCGGCAAGCGCTATAACCGGGAGACATTGGAGGTGCGGTACAAGGGGAAGAATATCGCCGAGGTGCTGGACATGACGGCGCGGGAGGCGCTGGACTTCTTCTCCGCCGTGCCGAAGATCTACGAGAAATTGCAGACGCTGTGCGACGTGGGATTGGGCTATGTGAAGCTGGGACAGCCCTCCACCACCCTGTCCGGCGGCGAGGCCCAGCGTGTCAAGCTGGCCACGGAGCTGAGCCGCCGCGCCACGGGGCGCACCATCTATATTCTGGACGAGCCCACCACCGGCCTTCACGCCGACGATGTGCGCAAGCTGCTGGATGTTTTGCAGCGGCTGGTGGACGCGGGCAACACGGTGCTGGTCATTGAGCACAATCTGGACGTTATCAAATGCGCCGACTATATCGTCGATCTGGGGCCTGAGGGCGGCAGCGGCGGCGGTACGGTGGTGGCCTGCGGCACACCGGAGCAGGTGGCCGATGTGGAGGCGTCCTACACGGGACAGTATCTGAAGAAGTATCTGAAATGACGCCTTTGCCCGCCGCCGCATAGACTGTGGCAGGGGGGTGACGGCATGGAGATTTGGCAGGATGGCGTGCTGGCGGGGCTGGCGGCCGTGGGACTGACGGCAATCCTCTGGCTGCTGGCGGGCTCGCTGTTCCGCTGGCGGGAGAGACCGCTGGACGCGGTATATCTGGTGACGCTGACCGGCGGCGCGGAGAAGCTGGACATGACGCTGCGGGAGCTGGCGCGGGAGCGCCGTCTGCCGGTGGTGCTGGTGGACGGCGGACTGACCGCGGAGGGGCGGCAGCGGGTGGAGCTGCTGACCGCCCGGTACGGCGCGGTGCTGGTGACGCCGCAGCAGCTGGCGCAGCTGCATACGAAAGAGAGATAGACGGGAGGGAAGGCCATGGGCGAACGCTGCACCGTGGAGGGCACCGTACAGACGGTGATCTTCCAGAACGAGGAAAACGGCTATACGGTGCTGTCTCTGGCGGTGGACGGACAGGAGGAGCCGGTAACGGTGGTGGGCTGCATCCCCTGCGCCGCCGCCGGGGAGGGGATGACCGTCACCGGCGTGTGGGTGGAGCACCCGTCCTACGGCCCGCAGCTGACGGCGGAGAGCGTGGAGCGCCGGATGCCCCGGGACGAGGCGGACATGGCCGCGTATCTGGGCTCCGGCATCCTCAAGGGCGTGGGGCCGGCCACGGCGGAGCGGCTGGTGGAGCGGTTCGGCATGGACACCCTGCGGGTCATCGAGGAGGAGCCGGAGCGGCTTCAGACCCTGAAGGGCATCACGGCCAAGCGGGCCATGGAGCTGTCCGCCGCCTTCCGCGCCCTGACGGGGCTGCGGCAGGTCATGGAGTTTCTGGCCCGGTACGAGCTGCCGGTGCATCTGGCCATGGCGGTGCAGCGCACCTACGGCGACGGGGCCATGCAGGCGCTGCGGGACGATCCGTACCCTGTCTCTTATACACATCTCCGAGCCCACGAGACGTAGAGG
>URVR01000130.1 GCA_900551355.1 uncultured Eubacteriales bacterium
CCCCGACGTGACCCTGCTGCAGCCGCTGGCAGCGGCGCTGTGCCTGGACACAGACCGTCTGCTGACCTGCCGCCGTGAAGAAAGTGAGGAGCACATGACACAAATCACCCCGCCTCTGCCGAGGGCAGAGGCCTCCCCCGCCGTGCAGGCGGTGCTGGACATCTCCGACGCCAACAGCCGTCAGCGCCGGAAGCGGCAGCGGCTCATGGCGGCCGCCGCGCTGGCCATCGCGGTCATCGCGGTACTGGCGGTCATGCAGTACAACGGTGCGCTGTTCATCAGCCGCCGCACCGTGACGCCGGAGGGCATCACGCTGTCCTTCTACCGGGATTCCCTTATCGGCGGACGCCTCCGCATGGCGGCGGACGCGCCCCTCTCCATTGCAGACGCGCCCTGCAGCTTCTGCGGCCAGAGCGATACACATGACGTGACGCGGCTGGCACTGGACAGCCGCCTGACCGCGCTGGACGCGCCCCAATGGTCGGCGGACGGACAGTATCTGCTGCTCAGCGGCAGCACCCGCAGCGCTTCAGCGTGGCTGGAGGTCTGGGCGTTTCCCTCCGACGGCGCGGATACCGGTATCACGCGGCGGGATGCCGCCTTTGACATCCTTTTGCAGCTGTCGGGCCATCAGGACGAGGACGCCTCCGCCGCTCCCCTGCTGCCGGCACTGCCCGGCGTATCGGCACACAGCTACCTGCCCCGCGTTGCCCTGTCCGACTCCCATTGGCTGACGGGCAGCCAGCTGGAGCTGTCCTACGCCTACGACGGCACGGACGGCGTCCGCCGCAGCGGTACGCTGGTGTATGACGCCGCCCGGGGCATCGTCCGCTCCGTCAGCGGCAGCATATACGGATAGCAAAAAACAGGCAGTCCATACGCTGTGCGCATGAACTGCCTGTTTTTATCGTTGGGAATTACTCCTGGTCCTCGCCCTCGTCGTTGGCCAGGTCGCTGAGATCGAACTCCAGCTTGGCGCCGCAGTTGGGGCAGATGACCTCGCCATCCTCCAGGACGGACTCGTCGAAGTAGACCTCCTCCTCGCACTCGGGGCAGTTGGTCATGAAGCACTCCTCTTCCTCATCGTCTTCATCCTCGTCCTCGTCCTCATCGTCGTCCAGGGCGAAGTACAGCGTCTCCTCCACGTCGCTGAGGTCGTCGCTGACGGCATCCAGACCGTCCTCCACATCGCACAGCTCGTCCTCGATGTCGGCGAACTTCTCCGCCATGTCGTCCAGCACGTCGATGATGGCGGCGATCAGCTTGCCTTCCTTGCTGTCGGTATCCAGGTTCAGGCCCTCGGCCAGACCCTTCAGATATGCTACCTTCTCAGAGATCTCCATGTTCGGCTCCTTTCTGTACGGTCGGTTGGTGGTCAGCTTACTTGGTGCGGCCGATATACTCGCCGGTACGGGTGTCAATAGTGATCTTGTCGCCGATGTTGATGAACAGGGGCACCTTCACCTCGGCGCCGGTCTCCACAGTGGCGGGCTTCAGGGTGTTGGTGGCGGTGTTGCCGGCCAGACCCGGCTCCGTCTCAGTGACCTCCAGATCCATGAAGTTGGGGCACTCCAGGCCGAACACGCTGCCCTTGTAGCTCAGCACCTTGCACACGGTGTTCTCGGTGATGAAGCGGAACGCATCACCCAGCAGCTCCTTGTTCAGGGGCACCATGTCGAAGGTCTCCTGATCCATGAAGTAGTACAGGTCGCCGTCGTTGTAGCTGTACGCCATGTCGCGGCGGTCCACGAAGGCCTCCTCGAACTTGGCGGTGGGGTTGAAGGACGTCTCGGTCACAGCACCGGTCACCACGTTGCGCATCTTGGTGCGGACGAAAGCGGCGCCCTTGCCGGGCTTGACGTGCTGGAACTCCACGACCTGCATGACCTTGCCGTCCATCTCGAAGGTCTTGCCGTTTCTGAAATCACCGGCGGTAATAGTTGCCATATTGATATTCCTCCCATATTGATGAGGGAATATCACGATTCCCTCGAATGAATTATACCGGCCGAAATTTGGCCTCATATATTCTACATGATAAGTGCCTGTTTGGCAAGGGTTTCCGTTGAAAAAAGTGGGCCGCAGACCCTATTTTTCCCGCGCCGCCGCCTTCCACGGCCTCTGCAGGGCGTGGAGCACCTTATTCCACGCGCCCACGGCGCCGCCCCGCGGTTCCACCATCAGCGCCAGCACGCCGCTGCGGTTGGCACCCAGCATATCCGTCAGCAGCTTGTCGCCCAGCATGGCCGTCTCCCCCGGCGTCACGCCGCAGCGGGCCATGGCCCGGCGGAACCCCCGGGTCCCCGGCTTTCCGGCATGACCCTCATAGGTGATACCCAGATCCCGGCAGAACCGCTCCACGCGGGCGGGACTGCGGTTATTGGACAGGATCATCACCTCGACCCCGGCGCGGCGCATGGAGTCGATCCATTGCCGCACCGTCTCGTCCGGCTCCCGCTGGGACTTGGGGGCCAGCGTATAGTCCAGGTCGCACAGCAGCAGCCGGATGCCCCGGCGGGCCAGCTCCTCGCCCCGTATCTGTTCGTAGCCGCCGCAGACCCGATCCGGCCGCATGGAAAATCGCATAGGCTGCCGCCTCCTCTCATATATCGATAGTGTATCATTGCTGCGCCGCAAAAACAAGGGGGTGTCCGCATGCAGCTCTATCTGGCCGCCGCGCCCTGCTACCTGCCGGAGGCCCGGCGCTGGGGTCTGCCTATCGCCCACGCCGCCTATCGCATCGACAGCGGCGGGCGGCTGGCCGCGCTGGCGCTGCCGCCGGAGGTCCGTGGCGGGCTGCTGCTGGTGACAGGGACAGACTGTGCCGCCCCGCCTCAGCCGGAGGCGCTGGCCCGGGACATCCTGCGCCAGTGTCTGCGGCGGGACTATAGCGGTGTGGTGCTGGAGCCGGTGCTGACCGCCGCCGCCATGACCGCGTTGGAATCGCTGTGCCGCCGCTATGGCCGCACGCTGTACGTCCCGGAGCGCTGCGGCGGACAGATGCCGGACGCCCGGGTGGTGGTGAGCACGGCTCTCTCCGGCGGGACGCTGCGCCGGCGTCTGGAGGAGGTCTGCCGCCGCTTCGGCCCCCGGCGGATCGCGCTGGATCTGGCCTGTGTGCGGGCGGACTTCTCCCTCCCCGCCCCCTACGGGGACGGCACGGCGCTGACCGCCCGGCAGCTGGCGGCGCTGCGGGAGCAGCGGCCTGTGTTCTTTTCCCCGGAGCTGTGCGCCCGCTACTTTACCTACGGCCAGGGCGGCATGACCCACTTCGTCCTGTTCGACGACGCCGACACCCTGCGGCGCAAGATGGCGCTGGCCGCGGAGCTGGGCATCCAAACCGGTTTTCTGACGCTGCCGGAGGCGGCGGAGGCCCTGCCGCTGCTACTGGGAAAAGGATAAGAGCCTGAGGGACGTACCCTCAGGCTCTCGTAGGATCAATAATAACGCTTATTGCGGTTCTTGCGCGCGGCCTCGGACTTCTTGCGGCGCTTGACACTGGGGCTTTCATAGCACTCTCTCTTGCGCACCTCGGCCAGAACGCCTGCCTTGGCGCAGCTTCTCTTGAAACGCTTCAGAGCGCTGTCCAGGGACTCGCCTTCCTTGACGTGGACTTCAGACATCTATATTTCCCTCCCTCCGATGCACCCGGCTCGATCCTGGGTGCTCTTTAAGAGTCATTCGCATGACTAACGGGTGTATTATACCGATGAAACGTCGCCTTGTCAAGCTATTTCCCGCAAAAAACTGCAATTTTACTTGGTGGGCTTGACGATGAGGTTCACCAGCTTGTTCTTCACCAGAATGGTCTTGACCACGGACATGCCCTCCACGGCCTTTTTCACCTTGTCGGCATCCATGGCGGCGGCCACCACCGTGGCCTCGTCGCTGTCCATGGGGACGGTGACGGTGCCCTTCAGCTTGCCGTTGATCTGCACGGCCATCTCCACATGGGAGTCCACGGTCTTGGCCTCGTCGTGGGCGGGCCAGTCCATCTGCATGGCCATTTTGCCGTACTTGGCAGCAAAGCCCATGTTCTCCCACATCTCCTCCACCATATGGGGGGCGAAGGGGCTGAGCAGCAGGCACAGCATCTCCACGTCGCCCTTGGAGCAGCCGTTGGCGTAGAACTCATTGACCATGGTCATCATGGCGGCGATGGCGGTGTTCATCTTCAGCTCGTCGATGTCCTGCGTCACCTTTTTGATGGTCTTGTGGACGATGGACTCGTTCCTGGCGGAGATGCCCTCCTCAGCGGAGGCGATATCCTGCAGGTTGAAGCAGCGGTCCAGGAAGCGCTTGCTGCCCTTGACGGCCTCGTTGCTCCAGCTGACGGCCTTCTCAAAGTCGCCGATGAACATGATGTGCAGGCGCATGGTGTCCGCGCCGTACTGGGCCACGATGTCGTTGGGGTTCACCACGTTGCCGCGGGACTTGGACATCTTCTCGCCGCCCTCTCCCAGGATCATGCCGTGGCTGGTGCGCTTGGCGTAAGGCTCCTTGGTGGGCACCACGCCGATGTCGTACAGGAACTTATGCCAGAACCTGGAGTACAGCAGGTGCAGGGTGGTGTGCTCCATGCCGCCGTTGTACCAGTCCACCGGGGACCAGTAGTCCAGCGCCTCCTTGCTGGCCAGCGCCTTGTCGTTGTGGGGATCCATATAGCGCAGGAAGTACCAGCTGGAGCCGGCCCACTGGGGCATGGTGTCCGTCTCGCGCTTGGCGGGGCCGCCGCAGCAGGGGCAGGTGGTGTTGACCCAGTCGGTCATCTTGCTC
>URVR01000131.1 GCA_900551355.1 uncultured Eubacteriales bacterium
TCGGAGATGTGTATAAGAGACAGGTTGCAGGGGCAGCAGCACCCGGCGGGATTTCCCCTTGCAGCGCACGTTGGCGACACCCCGCCGGGCGGCCTCCGCCGTGATGGCGGGCAGCTCGCTGATGCGGATGCCGGTGGCGCACAGCGTCTGCAGCAGCAGTGCTGTGCGGGCGCGTCCCTGCTGCTGCGCCGTCTGCACCAGCAGGACGTACTCGGCGTAGGTCAGCTCCCGTTCCTCCGGGCAATAGGACTGATACTGCACCCGCAGGCGGCGGACGCGGCAGTCCTCCCGGCCGATGCACTGGAAAAAGCGATTCAGTCCCGCCAGCATGGCGTTGACGCTGGCCGGGGCATAGCTGCGGGTCAGCGCTGCCTTGTAGCTGACGGCGGCGTCCTGCGTCAGCGGGCGGTCGCCCAGATAGGCGGCGAACCGCCGGGCGTCGCGGCTGTATTTGCGGATGGTAGCGCTGCTCTTCTCCTCATTTTGCAGGCAGCGCACGAATTTGTCAAGCTGCTGCTCTGTGATGGTCATGTCCATGGTGAACCTCCGTTTTCGGCAAAATTTCACCTTATTATAATATAGGGAGGGAAGCCGCTCCGGGCGGCGCTTTTGCAACAGAATGATGTTTCTGTGGTAGACCGCGGACACGGCGGGGATGGGGAGCCGATCAACAAAAATTTTTATGGAGGAAATCAAACATGAAGAAGATCATCGCAACTGTTCTTGCTATGGTCATGGCTCTGGCCCTGTGTGTCACTGCGTTCGCTGCTACCACCACGAACTCTGTCGACTCCAAGGACTACACCCTGAAGAACATGACCAACGACGATTACACCATCACGAAGGATACCAAGGTCACCATCGTGAAGCGTGACGCCGAGAAGACCACCATCGGCAACGAGACCACCACTGTCTACTTTGCTGACAAGTACACCATCGACAGCAACGCGCCTGTCGCTGATGACACGTTCTATGCTTGCGATTCCAGCATTGCTCAGTACAAGCTGATCAAGGACGGCAAGGTCGTGGCTTATCTGTCCACCAACACCGCTCTGAAGAACGGCACCAAGGCTGTGGTCTCCAAGAGCATCGACGCCAAGGAAGCCAAGGATCAGACCTGCGGCGACTACACTGTCGACGTGTTCATGATCGATGGTAAGGCTTATAAGGTTGGCGGCGACGACGTTGCTATGCTGAACGGTCTGGCTGTCACCTACGGCGCTGAGCAGAAGGCTATTGCCCACAAGGTTGACTGGACTGTCGAGGCCAACAAGGCTACTCCTTCCTACAACGCCAAGGGCGAGGTCGTCTCCGTCAAGTGCGCTTGCGGCACCTCCTTCGAGGTCGTCAAGAAGGTCGCCAGCACCTACACCGGTGATGTCCAGAAGGTCGGTAACTACTACGTCCTGCTGGGCAGCACCAATCCCGCTGGCAACAATGGCTCCGCCAACTCCCCCAAGACCTTCGACGCCGGTGTCGCTATGTACGCTGGTATGGCTCTGATGAGCGTTGCTGGTTCCGCTGTTGTGATCGGCAAGAAGAAGGAGTTCTAATTTAGAACGTAGTTCTTAACAAAAAAGACGAGGCTTCGGCCTCGTCTTTTTTTGCGCGGGGCACCGCCGCCCCCGCGGCGGCACAGCCGCTTCGGCTTACGCCGGAGCAAAAAAATTGTGAGGGACGGCGAAAAAATATTGATTTTTCCGGCGCAGTCCTGTAAAATATAAACGACAATCCAAGATTGGTAGCTGTAAGGAAGTGCTTCGCGCACGGGCTGCAACTATCACTCGGCTGACGCTTGAGTGTTTCAGTCTCCGGAACCGGGAGACTGGGGCACTTTTTGTTATTCCGCCGGGGGGAGGCCCCTTTGCGGGGGAGAAAAGGAACCAAATACAAAAGAGGAGGAGCACAGATGAATCTGGTAACCAACGGACGGCTCATTACCCGCGACGCAGACGGGAAGGGCTACTACGAGCACGGCGCGGTGGCCTTCGAGGGCACCAAGATCGTGGAGGTGGGCGAGGAGACCGCGCTGCGGGCCAAGTACGCCGACGCCCATATCATCGACGCCAAGGGCGGCGTCATCATGCCCGCGTTCATCAACGCGCACACCCACATCTACTCCGCACTGGCCCGCGGCCTGAGCATCGCGGGCAACAACCCCACCAACTTCTACGAGGTGCTGGACGGCACATGGTGGGCCATCGACCGCCACCTGATGATGGACGGCACCCGCGCCTCCGCCACGGCGCTGTATATCGACAGCATCAAGCAGGGCGTCACCACCGTTTTCGACCACCATGCCAGCTACGGCGAGATCCCCGGCACCCTGTTCACCATCAGCGAGGAGAGCCGCCGCCTGGGTCTGCGCTCCTGTCTGTGCTACGAGGTCAGCGACCGCGACGGCGAGGAGAAGTGCCTGCAGGCCATCAAGGAGAACGCCGACTTCATCACCTACTGCCAGAAGCAGAACGATCCCATGCTGGCAGCCATGTTCGGCGGCCACGCGCTGTTCACCATCAGCGACAAGACCTTTGACCGCATGGTGGAGGCCAACAATGGCCGTACCGGCTACCACATCCATGTGTCCGAGGGCATGAACGATGTGTACGACTCTCTGCAGAACTACGGCCGCCGCCCGGTGCAGCGCCTGCAGGATCACGGCATTCTGGGCGAGAAGACCATCCTCGGCCACTGCATCCATGTGAACACCGCCGAGATGGACATCATCAAGGAGACGGGCACCATGGTGGTGAACAACCCCGAGTCCAACATGGGCAACGCCATCGGCATCTGCCCGGTATTGCAGCTGTACAAGCGGGGCATCCTGCTGGGTATGGGCACCGACGCCTACACCAACGACATGCTGGAGTCTATCAAGGTGGCCCTGTGCTCCCAGCGCAGCCAGAACTGCCTGCCAAACGTGGGCTGGTGCGAGGTCACGGACATGCTGTTCAAGAACAACGCGAAGATCGGCGCGCGGTACTTCCCCGACCAGCTGGGCGTGCTGAAGGCCGGCGCGGCGGCGGACATCATCGTCATGGACTACAAGCCGTTCACCCCCTTCTCCGACGAGAACATCGACGGCCACATGATCTTCGGCATGACCGGCCGCCAGTGCCAGACCACCATCGCCGCCGGCAAGGTGCTGATGCAGGACCGCGTGCTGGTGGGCATCGACGAGGAGGCGGAGAACGCCCACATCCTGGAGGCCGCCAAGAAGCTGTGGGGCGACCTGAACCACCGGACGTACTAAGACACAAAAACTACCACAAGGAGGACATCCCATGTCTGAGAAAATGTATCCCATTCCGTTCAAGTCCCTGATGAACTGGGTGGTGGAGGAGTACGCCGCCTCCGGCGAGATCTTCGGCGTGCGCAAGGCCTATCACGCCACGGGCAAGAGCCTGCCCATCTTCGGCGAGCGCATCGAGACGCCCTTCGGCCCCGCCGCCGGCCCCAACAGCCAGCTGGCCCAGAACATCATCGCCGCCTATATGGCCGGCGCCCGGTTCTTCGAGGTCAAGACCGTCCAGAAGATGGACGGCGCCGATCTGGCCGCCTGCGTCCCCCGCCCCTGCATCCTGGCCAACGACGAGGGCTACAACCAGGAGTGGTCCACCGAGCTGACCGTGCCGCAGGCCATGGACGAGTACATCAAGGCGTGGTGCGCCCTGAAGGTGCTGAGCAAGGTCTATGGCTTCGGCGATCCCGACGGCTTCGTGTTCAACATGTCCGTGGGCTACGATCTGGAGGGCATCAAGGGCGAGAAGGTCAACACCTATATCGACGGCATGATGGACGCCAATAAGACCGCCATCTTCGGCGAGTGCAAGGCTGTCCTGAAGGAGCTGTTCCCGGCGGAGAGCGCCTTCATCGACGCCATTGATCCCCGCGTCAGCCGCAGCGTCACCGTCTCCACCCTCCACGGCTGTCCCCCGGATGAGATCGAGCGTATCGCCTCCTACCTCATCACCGAGAAGCACCTGCACACCTTCGTCAAGTGCAACCCCACCATTCTGGGGTACGAGACGGCGCGGCGCATTCTGGACGGCATGGGCTACGACTACATCGTGTTCGACGACCACCACTTCAACGAGGATCTGCAGTGGGTCGACGCCGTTCCTATGTTTGAGCGCCTGCAGGCGCTGGCGGACAGCAAGGGGCTGGAGTTCGGCCTGAAGCTCTCCAACACCTTCCCCGTGGACACCACCCGGGGCGAGCTGCCCAACAACGAGATGTATATGTCCGGCCGCAGCCTGTTCCCGCTGACCATCGAGATGTGCCACCGCATCTCCCGCCAGTTCAAGGGCAAAATGCGCATCTCCTTCGCCGGCGGCGCGGAGTATTTCAACTGCGACAAGCTGTTCGCGGCGGGCATCTGGCCCATCACCGTGGCCACCACCATCCTCAAGCCCGGCGGCTACAACCGTCTGTACCAGATGGTGGAGAAGGTGGAGCCCATGGCGTACAAGCCCTTCTCCGGCACGGATACCCAGGCCATCTGCGAGATGAGCACCGCCAGCCACACCGACGTCCACCATGTCAAGCCCATCAAGCCCCTGCCCAGCCGCAAGAGCGAGAAGAACGTGCCCTGGATCGACTGCTTCACCGCGCCCTGCAAGGGCGGCTGTCCCATCGCCCAGGACATCCCCGAGTATATGGAGCTGTGCAATAACTGTCTCTTATACACATCTGACGCTGCCGACGATCGCATAAGTGTA
>URVR01000132.1 GCA_900551355.1 uncultured Eubacteriales bacterium
CCGCTACGAGCCGGAGGAGCCGGACGTGGTGCGGGGCCTTGACCTCACCGTGTATCAGGGGGAGCTGCTGGCTCTGCTGGGCGGCAACGGCGCCGGCAAGACCACGTCGATCCACCTGCTCAGTGGCGCCCTGACGCCCTATCGCGGCACGGTGCGGCACACCGGCCGCATCGGTGTGCTGCCCCAGGATCCCCAGGCGCTCTTTGTGAAAAAGACCGTCCGCGAAGACCTGTACGAGGCCTTCGACGGCCAGAGGGTGGAGCCGGCCCTCCGGGAAAAGCGGGTGGCGCAGGCCGTGTCCCTCTGCCGCCTGACGGAGCTGCTGGACCGCCATCCCTACGACCTCTCCGGCGGCGAACAGCAGCGTGCCGCCCTGTGTAAGGTGCTGCTCCTTGACCCGGAGATCCTGCTGCTGGACGAGCCTACCAAGGGGCTGGACGCCGAATTCAAGCAGGAGTTCGCCGCCATCCTCCGCTCCCTGACGGCGGGCGGCGTCACCATCGTCATGGTCAGCCACGACGTGGAGTTCTGCGCCCGCTACGCCCACCGCTGCGCCCTGTTCTTCGACGGCAGCGTGGTGACGGAGGGCGCGCCCCGTCCGTTCTTCTCCGGCAACAGCTTCTATACCACCTCTGCCGGCCGCATGGCCCGGGAGCTGTGCGCCGAGGCCGTCACGGCGGAGGATGTCATGGCTCTCATCGGCGGCGACGTCCCGCCGGAGCCGGAGCCGTCTCTGGTCTACGCGCCGCTGCCCCCTGTGGCGGAGGAGTCCGCCGCGTGGCAGCCGCCCCGGCTGCCGTGGTGGCGGAAGCTTACCGCCGCCGTGTCCGGCCTTCTGGCGCTGGTGATCTTCTGGCACGCCGCCCGGAACACCGACCTGACGGCGCTGGTGGGCGGCGGCAGCGTGTCCGCCGCCGGCTGGTCGGCGCTGTGGGAGTACGCCCTGTTCATCGCCGCCCTGTTCGTCACCGCCGCTGCCATCGGGCGGCGCTCGCCCCCGCCGGTGCAGGTGCAGACCCCGGTGCAGAAGCGGCGCCTGTCCAGGCGCACCAAGGCCGCTGCCGCCCTGATCCTGGTGGGCATCCCGACCATCCTGTTCGTGGGCAGCTATTACTTTGACATCAAGAATTACTACCTCATGGCGCTGCTGGTGCTGCTGGCCTGTATGCTGCCGTTCTTCATGGTCTTCGAGGGACGGAAGCCCCAGGCCCGGGAGCTGACCGTCATCGCCGTACTGTGTGCGCTGGGCGTGGCGGGCCGCGCCGCCTTCTTCATGCTGCCCCAGTTCAAGCCGGTGCTGGCCCTGACCATCATCGCCGGCGTGGCCTTCGGCGGCGAGACGGGCTTTCTGGTGGGTGCCATGACCATGCTGGCCAGCAACTTCCTGTTCTCGCAGGGGCCGTGGACGCCCTTCCAGATGTTTGCCGCCGGCATCATCGGCTTTCTGGCCGGCGTCCTGTTCCGCAAGGGCTGGCTCCGCCGCAGCCGGGGGGCGCTGTGCCTGTTCGGCGCCATCGCCGCCATCGTCATTTACGGCGGCCTGATGAACCCCGTCTCCGCCCTGCTGTACAGCCAGGACCTGAGCTGGCAGGTGCTGGTGAGCTATTACCTCACCGGCTTCCCCATGGACTGCGTCCACGCCGCCGCCACCGTGTTCTTCCTGTGGGTGCTGGCGGAGCCCATGCTGGAAAAGCTGGATCGCACCAAAACGAAATATGGCCTTGTGGAGTAACAAAAGGGACGTCCCCACCGGGACGTCCCTTTTCCTGACCGCAGCCACCAGCCCAAAACGTCAAATGCGCAAGTTGTTTATGCCAGCGTGAATTGGTAAGTGACCGAGTTCTGCCATGATTCTTCGTTTGACAAGTCCTCTCCGATCACCGTGCCGCCCATTCTTTCGTAGAACATTCGGGCATTATGATTCTCCGGAACGCAGTGACAGATGAAGGACCGGACATCGTGCTCCCGGCAGAAAGCCTTGACAAAATCAAATGCTTTCCGGCCGATTCCGTTCCTCTGGTACTCAGAAACGATGTAGAGCGACTGCAAAGTGACCCCGTCGGCCTGATGTATCGTCAGATAGCCGATATCCTGCTGTCCTTTCCGGATCAGATACACGGAATACGCCGAATCATTGACCCGCGCCAACTCCTTTTCGCTGTGCCAGTCCCACGCAAAGTCGTCGATCATGCAGTCGGGATAGATCCCCCTGTATGTGGTGCTCCAGATCCTGTGCCGCAGGCCGATAATGGAGGGCACATCCTCGCTGCATGCCCTGACAAACATTTCATCACTTCTCATGATGCTGCGTCTCCCTGTATACATTCTGTTTTCAGCACTTACTGTTGTTTTGCCTATCAGCAGCGCCCGCCGCGGCGTAAGCCGTTTTTAGAACCTGAACAGATTTAATCCCGTTTCCGGGTCATAGGCTCTGTCCACCTCGCCGTCGATGACCTGTATCACCATCTCGCAGGTGGCGCTCACCACGGCCCGGTTCAGATGCCCGCCGAACACCTCGCCCCGGTCGTTTCCCGCGCTCATGTGGATGTGCGTATAGAACGCGCCGTCCATCGTGTTGATGGTCCCCGCCAGGGAGACGATCTCAAAATTCCCCTGGAACTCGTTGGCGTGGTACTTTTTTTCGCCCACGTTATACACGCCCACGGTGAAGTCATTTGTTGCGCCCAGCGCCGTTACGCTGGCCAGCCTGATGTGCTCCTTCTGCGCCAGCTCCTTTATCTGCGTAAGGATCTCCTCGCCCTTATCCATTCTGGCGACGATGCTGCTTCCGAATTTTCTGTACTCCATGTGCCTGTACCTCCTGTCAAAACGCCGCGCCGCGGATCGTCCCGCGCTTTCGCTTTCCCCCATCCTACCACACCCCGCCGCCATCAGCAAGCCATGCCCTTCCAAAGCGTTGTCCCCTTAAACGGAGGTTATATCTCGTAATAATTCATAATAAATGTTTTGCCGCTCCGCTGGTCTATGGCTTCTGCGGAACGTGAAAATCTCAATCCTGCTGCCTGTGCCAACCTATTGGAGGGAGTATTCTCTGCCCAGCAGGAATAAATGAATTTCTGCGCACTAAGTTCTTCAAAGGCCTGACGGAGCAGCGCGCACAAAATCTGCTTTCCATAGCCCTTTCTTGTATAAGACGGTCCGATGGCAATACCAGAATCTTCGAAAACGCCTTTGTCCGTTTCTCGCATACCTGCATAGCCGATAAGCGTTTTGCTCGCTTTTTCATACACAACATAAGCGGTGGGATTTACTTTCTGAAACTCGAGGTAGCCTCGGGTCATTTCATATCCAGCTTCTTCTGTCTGCGCGGCTTCCCACATCAAATAGCTGGCAGTTTCTTCATGCTTCCAAACATTCTCATACATAGACTTCCATTCGTTAATTCTGCCCTTACCCAAAAGAAGATCCTTTGTTTCAATCATATTTACACCCCCAGTGATTCCGCTCTTACCTTTTGCGCCTTGCTTCACCCCCATTCTACCACACCCCGCCGCCAAATACCACTATCTCCGCACAAAAACAGGCTCTCCGGCACAGCCGGAGAGC
The DNA here is from genome assembly GCA_900551355.1 of uncultured Eubacteriales bacterium. Taxonomy (GTDB): domain Bacteria; phylum Bacillota; class Clostridia; order Oscillospirales; family Oscillospiraceae; genus Vescimonas. Next base: position 3,568 of record URVR01000132.1, read on the forward strand.
CTGTTTCAGCCGTTTTCTCAGAATTTGTCCTTGTTGAAGATACGCAGGATCTCGTCAAAGGACTTGTCCATCTCGTCCTGGGCCTGCTCGCCCTTCACCTCGTCCAGCGGCTGGAGCGCGGGCTTCTTCTCCTCCTGCGCGGGTGCGCCGGTGGAGAGGATGTGCGCCTCCTGCTGCTCCTCGTCGAAGCCGGTGGCGATAACGGTGACGCGGATCTCGTCGTCCAGCGTCTCGTCGAAGGTAGCGCCGAAGATGGTGAGCGCGTCGGGATGCACGGCCTGCTGCACCAGCGTGGCAGCCTGCTCCACCTCCTCCAGACCGATGTCCATGGAGCCGGTGACGTTGATGAGCACGCCCTTGGCCCCGTTGATGGAAGTCTCCAGCAGGGGGGAGGAGATGGCCATGCGGGCGGCCTCCTCGGCCTTGCCCTTGCCGGCAGCGCGGCCCACGCCCATATGGGCCAGACCTGCGTCCTTCATAATGGCCGTCACATCGGCGAAGTCCAGATTGATGAACCCGGTGTCGCGGATCAGGTCGGAGATGGACTGCACCGCCTGGCGCAGCACATCGTCGGCGATCTCAAACGCGTTGGCGAACGTGATCTTCTGATCGGTGGCGTACTTCAGCCGCTCGTTGGGGATGATCACCAGCGAATCCACCTTGCTGCGCAGCTCCTCAATGCCCTGCTCGGCCTGGGCCATGCGCCGCCGCCCCTCAAAGCCGAAGGGCTTTGTCACCACGCCCACGGTGAGGATGCCCGCCTCCCGGGCAATCTCCGCCACGACAGGCGCCGCGCCGGTGCCGGTGCCGCCGCCCATACCGGCGGTGATGAACACCATGTCGGTGTTCTCCAGCGCCTTGGCCATCTGGTTGCGGCTCTCCTCCGCGGCCTTGCGGCCCACCTCAGGGTTGGAGCCGGCGCCCTTGCCGCCGGTGAGCTTCTCGCCGATCTGGATCTTATAGTTTGCGCTGGATGCGTTCAGCGCCTGCTTGTCCGTATTGACTGCCACAAAGCTGTCTCTTATACACATCTGACGCTGCCGACGATCGCATAAGTGTAGA
>URVR01000133.1 GCA_900551355.1 uncultured Eubacteriales bacterium
GACCGGGACTGGGACGGCTTCGAGTGGCTGGTGGCCGACGACAACCGCAACAATGTGCTGGTATTCCTGCGCCGGGACCGGAAGGGACATGAGCTGATCTGCGCGGTGAACTTCGCCCCGGTGCCCTGGGAGGGCTATCGCTTCGGCGTACCGGAGCACGCCAGTTATGAGGAGATCTTCAACACGGACGATATGCAGTGGGGCGGCAGCGGCGTGGGTGCCGCAGGCCCCATCCCCGTGGAGCCTGTGCCGTCCCATGGGCGGCAGCAGTCCATCGCACTGACCATCCCGCCCCTGGGCGCGGTGATCCTGCGGGGCCGCGGGAAGCTGAAGCGCAAAAAAGAGGAAGCAGGAGGTACGCAAGCATGAAGAAAGAATGTGTGGCCATGCTGCTGGCCGGCGGACAGGGAAGCAGACTCTATGTCCTCACCGGCAATATGGCCAAGCCCGCCGTTCCCTTCGGCGGCAAGTTCCGCATCATCGACTTTCCCCTGTCCAACTGCACCAACTCCGGTATCGACACCGTGGGTGTGCTCACCCAGTACCGCCCGCTGGAGCTGAACGGCTACATCGGCAACGGCCAGCCCTGGGAGCTGGACCGCATGTCCGGCGGCGTCCACATCCTGCCGCCCTACCAGTCCGCCACCGGCGCCGTGTGGTACAAGGGCACCGCCAACGCCATCTATCAGAACATGGGCTTCGTGGATCTGTACGACCCGGAGTATGTGCTGGTGCTGTCCGGCGACCACATCTATAAGATGGATTACTCCGATATGCTCCGCCGCCACAAGGAGGCCGGGGCCGCCTGCACCATCTCCGTCATGGAGGTGCCGTGGGAGGAGGCCAGCCGCTTCGGCATCATGTCCGTGGACGGAGACGACCGCATCACGGAATTCGCGGAGAAGCCCAAGGAGCCGAAGAGCAACCTGGCGTCCATGGGCATCTATATCTTCACATGGAGCAAGCTGAAGGCGTATCTCACCGCCGACGAGGCCGATCCCCACAGCGACAACGATTTCGGCAAGAACATCATCCCCACCATGCTGGCGGCGGGGGAGGTCATGGCGGCCTACCGCTTCGAGGGCTACTGGAAGGACGTGGGCACGCTGGACTCCCTGTGGGACGCCAATATGGATATGCTGTCCCCCGGCTCGGGGCTGAACCTGCTGGACAAGAAGTGGCCCATCTACGGGCGGACACCCAACTGCCCGCCCACGTTCGTGGGGCCGGACGGCGACATTGGCAACAGCGCCGTGGCCAAGGGCTGCACCATTCTGGGCGAGGTGAAGAACACCGTGCTGAGCTACGGCTCCTCCGTGGGAGAGGGGGCAGAGGTGTCCTACTCCGTGGTGATGCCCAACGCCGTCATCGAGGCCGGGGCCAGGGTGTCCTACGCCATCGTGGGCGAGGGCTGCCATGTGGGGAAGAACGCGGTGGTCGGCGGTACGCCGGGCAGCGTGGACTTTGATCACTGGGGCATCGCGGTGCTGGGGCCGCACACCACCGTTCCCGACGGCGGCGTGGTGGAGCCGAAAATGATGCTGGGAGCCAGCGGTAAGGAGGTACGGCCATGAAGGGCATGCACGGGATCATCTTCTCCTACGAAAAGCAGACGGATCTGCGGGAGCTTATCGCCAACCGCATCCACGGCTCCATCCCCTTCGGCGGGGATTACCGGGTCATCGACTTTGTGCTGTCCGCCATGGTCAACGCCGGCGTCACCGACGTGGGCGTTATCATGCACGGCAAGTGCCAGTCCATGCTGGACCATCTCGGCTCCGGCAAGAGCTGGGATCTCAGCCGCAACCACGGCGGCCTGACGCTGCTGCCCGCCTTCGCGTACAACGAGAGCCGGGGCGCCGGCGGCCAGTACCGGGGCAAGGTGGAGGCGCTGGCCGGCGTCATGAACTATCTCAAGGGCATCCGGCAGGACTATGTGGTGCTGTCGGACAGCGATATCGTCATCAACCTGCCGCTGGAGGACGTGCTGCGCCGCCATATCGAAAGCGGCGCGGACATGACGGCGGTGTGCACCGCCGTGCCCGGCGATGTGTCGGACACCTACTTTACACTGGATGAGACGGGCCGCATCACCGACACCGCCTACGACGTGTTTGCGCCGGCGGGCTACCGCTGCCTGAACATGTTCATTCTCAGCAAGGAGCTGCTGCTGCGGATGGTGACGGAGTGCGCCAGCCGCAACCAGTTCAGCTTCCGCCACAATATTCTGCAGGAGATGGGGAAGCAGTACCATTTCCACGCCTACATCTACGATGGCTACGCCGCCCGCATCAACAGCGTGCAGAGCTACTACCAGCGCAGCATGGAGCTGCTGGATCCGGCTCTGCGGCAGGCGCTGTTCTGCCGGGAGCGGCCGGTGTACGGCAAGGAGAACGACTCCCCGTCCAGCTACATCGACCCCAGCGGCCCCTGCGTCAATTCCCTGATCGCGGACGGCTGCGACATTCAGGGCAGCGTGAAAAACTGCATCCTGTTCCGCAATGTGCGCATTGAAAAGGGCGCCAGTGTGGAAAACTGTATCCTGTTCAAGGACACGGTGGTGAAAAAGGGCGCCGTGCTGCGCAACGTCATCACCGATAAGTATGTGACCGTCGGCGAGAATGTGACGCTGATGGGCCACGAGCACTATCCCATCGTTATCGCCAAGGGCAGCGCCGTCTGAGGGCTGCCGGAGAAAGGAGCTGCGGTATGAAGATCCTGTATGTGTCCAGTGAGGCGTTCCCCTTCTGCAAGACCGGGGGGCTTGCCGATGTGGCGGGCAGTCTGCCCCCGGCACTGGCCCGGAACGGCGACGAGGTGGCGGTGATCCTGCCGCTGTACGGCCAGATCGGCCAGCAGTGGCGGCAGCAGATGACGTTCCGCCGCTATATCTATGTGGACCTGGGCTGGCGCCACCAGTACTGCGGCCTGTTCTCGCTGGAGAAGGACGGCGTGACGTGGTACTTCGTGGACAACGAGCACTATTTCTGCCGCGGTACGCTGTACGGCGAGTTCGACGACGGCGAGCGCTTCGCCTTCTTCTGCAAGGCGGTCATCGACCTGCTGCCCAGTCTGGACTGGATGCCCGACATCCTCCACTGCAACGACTGGCAGACGGCGCTGGTGCCCATCTATCTCAAGGACGTGTGTACCCGGTGGGAGGCGGTGCGCCGCATACGGACGGTGTTCACCATCCACAACATCGAGTATCAGGGCCGCTACGGCGAGGACACCGTGGACCAGCTGTTCGGCCTTGACAGAGGGTGGTATAATGACGGCACATTGCAGATGGACGGCGATGTGAACCTGATGAAGGGCGCCATGCTGGTGTCCGATGCCGTTACCACCGTCAGCCCCACCTATGCCGCCCAGCTCCACGACGCGGCCTATGCCGAAGGCATGGAGAGTGTGGTGCGCATGATCGATTGGAAGTTTTCCGGCGTGGTCAACGGTCTGGACGTGGTGGGCTACGACCCCGCCCGCGACCCGGCACTGCCGGAAAACTACGATGCCGACCATATGACGGGCAAGGCCGCGTGCAAGGCGTCGCTGCAGGCGGCGATGGGGCTTGCGCAGGAGCCGGACACGCCCCTTATCGGCATTGTCAGCCGTCTGGTGGGCCACAAGGGCCTGGACATCGTGGAGCAGGGCCTGGACGGCATCATGGCCACCGGCTGCCAGCTGGTGGTGCTGGGCAAGGGCGACAGCCGGTTCGAGGATTTCTTCCGGGGCAAGGCGTGGGAGTACGGCGGCCGGCTGTCGGCGCAGATCACCTACGCCGAGGATCTGGCCCGCCGGGTCTACGCCGGGTGCGACCTGTTTCTGATGCCCTCCCGCAGCGAGCCCTGCGGCCTGAGCCAGATGATCGCCATGCGCTACGGCGCGGTGCCCATCGTCCGCCGCACCGGCGGACTGGCCGACACGGTGCGTTCCTGCCAGGTGGGGCAGGAGGACGGCACCGGCTATCTGTTTGAGAGCTATGACGCCGGGGCCATGCTGGACGTGATCGGGCAGGCCACCGGCCTGTACCGCGGCGACCGCAAGGGCTTTGACACCGTGCGGCGCCGGGGCATGACGGCGGACTTCAGCTGGGCGCGGAGCGCCGGCGAATACCGCCGCATCTATGGAAATCTGCTGGGCTGATACCCGGCTGTTCATACGGAGGATTTTAGCATATGACCTATACCAAGGACACACTGAAAGAAGCCATCGTGCAGAAGCTGCGGCTGAACTACGGCTGCACCGAAAAGCAGGCCACCGACGGCGAGATGATGAAGGCCTGCGCCATGGTGCTGCGGGACATTATGGCCGAGCACGGCGTGCAGACCCGGGAAAGAGCCGCCCATGAAGGACAGCGGAAGGTACATTACCTGTCCATGGAGTTCCTGATGGGGCGCAGCCTGATGAAGAACGCCTACAATCTGGAGCTGCTGGATGAGCTGACCGCCGCCATCGGCGAGCTGGGCTTCAAGGCCGTCGACATTTTCGAGATCGAGCCGGATGCCGGTCTGGGCAACGGCGGTCTGGGCCGTCTGGCTGCCTGCTATCTGGACAGCATGACCACGCTGGAG
>URVR01000134.1 GCA_900551355.1 uncultured Eubacteriales bacterium
GCCGCAGTCGTCGCAGTACCAGGCGGGGATCTGGTGGCCCCACCACAGCTGGCGGGAGATGCACCAGTCGTGGACGTTCTCCATCCAGTTGATATACGTCTTGGTGAAGCGCTCCGGCACGAACTTGATGGTGCCGTCCTCCACCACGCGGATGGCCTCCTTGGCCAGCGGCGCCATCTTCACGAACCACTGGGCGGAGATCAGCGGCTCCACATCGTTGTGGCAGCGGTAGCAGGTGCCCACGTTGTGGGAGTAGGGCTCGGTCTTGACCAGGTAGCCCTCGGCCTCCAGGTCGGCCACGATGGCCTTGCGGCACTCGTAGCGGTCCATGCCCTCGTACTTGCCGCCGTTCTCATTGATGCGGCCATCGTCGGCGATGCAGCGGATGACCTCCAGATGGTGGCGCAAACCCACCTCAAAGTCGTTGGGGTCGTGGGCCGGGGTCATCTTCACGGCGCCGGTGCCGAAGCCAATCTCGCAGTATTCGTCGCCCACGATGGGGATCTCGCGGCCCACCAGCGGCAGGATGCAGGTCTTGCCGATGAGGTGCTTGAACTTCTCGTCCTCGGGGTTGACGGCCACGCCGGTATCGCCCAGCATGGTCTCGGGACGGGTGGTGGCGATGATGATGTCGCCGCTGCCGTCGGTCAGCGGGTAGCGGACGTACCACAGGTGGCCGGGCTTATCCACATATTCCACCTCGGCGTCGGACAGGGCGGTCAGGCAGTGGGGGCACCAGTTGATGATGCGGCTGCCCTTATAGATCAGGCCCTTGTCGTACAGCTCGCAGAACGTCTCGCGGACAGCGCGGGAGCAGCCCTCATCCATGGTGAAGCGGCTGCGGTCCCAGTCGCAGGACGCGCCCATCTTCTTCTGCTGCTGGACGATGCGGTCGCCGTACTTTTCTTTCCAGGCCCAGACGCGCTCCAGAAATTTCTCACGGCCCAGATCGTGACGGGTCAGGCCCTCCTTGGTGCGCAGCTCCTCCTCCACCTTGATCTGGGTGGCGATGCCGGCGTGATCCGTGCCGGGGAGCCACAGGGCCTCGTAGCCCTGCATCCGCTTGAAGCGGGTCAGGATGTCCTGCAGCGTGCAGTCCAGGGCGTGGCCCATGTGGAGCTGGCCGGTGACGTTGGGGGGCGGCATGACGATGGAAAACGGCTTCTTGTCCGGGTCAGGCTCGGCCTTGAAGCAGCCGCCGTCCATCCACATCTGGTAGATCCGGGACTCCACATCCCGGGGATCGTACACCTTCGGCAGTTCTTTCATATGCTTTCTCCTTTTTGAGTATTTGGCAAAACAAAAAGTCCGCTCCGTTTTGCCATGGCAAAACAGGGCGAACATCAAGTCCGTGGTACCACCTGTATTCGGGAAAATTCCCGCACTCGTGGGTGCAGCTACACCCTGTCCCGGTAACGGGGGACGTCCGTCGCGGCCTACTGCTGTTCAGCCCGAAGCTCCGAGACGACTTGGGCGGCGCGTCACGGGCGCTTACACCTGCCGCGCCCTCTCTTGGCATCCGCTGACCGCTTACTGCTTCTCATCATCGCTGTTTTCGTATGGTGGGAGTATACTATATCCGCGAAAAAATGTCAAGTAAGTTCTCGCCATACGAAAACAGGGAGCGGTCCCCCGCTCCCTGCTTTTATGTAATTTACCGCTTGTTGGAACGGATCCAGATGCCCTGCTTCTCTGCGTTGGCGATAAGCTCGTCGCGGAACATGGGGTGGGCGATGCTCACCAGCTTCTCCGCCCGCTCCCATGTGGAGCAGCCCACCAGGTTCACGCCGCCGTACTCGGTGACGATGTAGTAGGCCTGGCTGCGGGGATCGGTGACGATGTCGCCGGGGGACAGCAGCGGGTTGATGCGGGACTTGACGTTGCCCTGCTTATCCGTGAAGGAGGAGGTCAGGCAGATGAAAGCCTTGCCGCCGTTGGACAGAGCCGCGCCCTCCAGGAAGTCCAGCTGGCCGCCGGTGCCGCTGATCTGGCGGATGCCGGAGCTTTCGGCGCAGATCTGGCCGTACAGATCCACGGAGATACAGTTGTTGATGGACACGAAGTTGTCCTGCTTGCCCACGTTGGCGGGGTCGTTGCAGTAGCTGATGGGATATGTGACCACGCCGGGGTTCTCCCGGATCCAGTCGTACAGATCCGGCGAACCAATGGCCAGGCCGAAAATGCTCTTGTAGCGGTCCAGCCGCTTGTGGGTGTTGGTGATCTTGCCGGCCTTGTACATGTCCAGATAGCTGTCGCACAGCATCTCCGTATGGATGCCCAGACCCTTCAGGTCGCTCTTGGCGATCATCTGACCCACGGCGTTGGGCAGTGAGCCGATACCCAGCTGGAGCGTGGAGCCGTCCACCATGTTCTGCACCACATACTCGGCGATCTTCATCTCCGCCTCGGAGGCCGGGGGCGACTTGACGCTGGGCAGTGTGCCGTGGGGGCCTTCCACGATCATGTCCACGTCGCTGATGTGGATGCACTCATCCAAACCGCCGTAGACCCAGGGCAGATTCTCGTTGACCTCCAGGATCACGATGTCCGCCTTGTCCAGCGTGGCGCGGGCGGAGGCGGCGGAGGCGGCGAAATTGAAGTAGCCGTGCTCGTTCATGGGGGTGACGCACATCATGGCCACGTTCACTGTCAGGAACTGGGTATAGTACCAGCCCAGGTTGCGGAACACCATGGGGTTGAAGTTGCACAGGCCCCTGTCGCAGAGCTTGCGCTCGTAGCCGGACATATGCCAGCTGTTGTAGACAAAGTGCTGACGGGTGGGATCGCACTCCACCATCTGGATAGGCTCGAAGATCAGGTAGCCGCGGATCTTCACGTCCCGCAGCTCCTCCTTCCGGCGGGCCACGGCGGCATCCATCAGCGAGGGAAAGCCCGCGCCCATGCCGATGTCGATCCAGTCGCCGCTCTTGACGACCTTGGCCGCTTCATCCGGCGTGCGGAGCTTGCGCCTGTATTCTACTGTGTAGTCAAACGGTACTGCCATAGTGTTCTCCCTTTCCCCTCATGAAGTCGGTTTTTACTTTGTTAATTTTATCACTCTCCCCGCCCTATGTCAATAAATTAACAGATATTTATCAGCACAATAAAAAATAATTTGTCCGGAATAAGCAAAAGCCGCCTTTTGGCGGCTTTTGCTTATTCTGTCGCATATCTGCGGAGAATTTTACTTTGGGGAAACAGCATTACTTCTCGGCCCGGCGCTTGTAGGACTCGTACTTGGCCTTGGCGTCGGCCTCTGCCTCGGCGAACAGCACCTTGGCGTTCTCCGGGAAGCTCAGCTCCAGAGAGGCGTAGCGTACCTCGCCCTTCATGAAGTCGTACAGCGGCATGGTGGGCTCCTTGCTGTCCAGCGTGAAGGTCTTGGTCTCGGGGCTGTAGCGGTACAGGTTCCAGTAGCCGGAGTTGACGGCGTCCTTCATCTCCTGCTGGACGTTGTTCATGCCCTTCTTGATGCCGTGGTTGATGCAGGGCGCGTAGCAGATGACGATGGACGGACCCTTGTGGGCCTCAGCCTCCTTGATGGCCTTGATGAGCTGGTTGGGGTTGGCGCCCATGGAGCACTGGGCAACATAGACGTTGTCGTAGGTCATCATCAGCATGCCCAGGTCCTTCTTCTTGGTCTTCTTGCCGCTGGCCTGGAACTGGGCCACCGCGCCCACAGGCGTGGCCTTGGAGGACTGGCCGCCGGTGTTGGAGTACACCTCGGTATCCACCAGCAGGACGTTGACGTCCTCGCCCATGGCGAAAACGTGGTCCAGACCGCCGTAGCCGATGTCGTAGGCCCAGCCGTCGCCGCCGTACATCCACATGGTCTTCTTGGACATGTCGTTCTTCCGCTTCAGGATCTCATCCACCAGCTTCTGCTCCTCGGCGGTGAACTTGCCGCTCTCCAGCAGGGCTACCAGCTCCGCGGTGGCGGGGGTGGAGGCATCCAGATCGTCGTAGGTTTCCAGCCACTTGGCAATGGCGGCCTTGACGGCCTCGTCCTTGGTCAGGGCATCCAGCTCCTTGACGTAGCCGGTGACGCACTCACGCAGCTGCTTGACAGCCAGGCACATGCCGTAGGAGAACTCGGCGTTGTTCTCAAACAGAGAGTTGGACCAGGCAACGCCCTTGCCCTCGGCGTTCTTGCAGTACGGGACGCAGGGCATGGCGGCGCCCCAGGCCTGGGTGCAGCCGGTGGCGTTGGCCAGATACATCTTGTCGCCGAACATCTGGGTCAGCAGCTTGATATAGGGGGTCTCGCCGCAGCCGGCGCAGGCGCCGTTGAACTCCACCAGAGGCTGCTTGAACTGGCTGCCCTTCAGGGTGAACTTGTCCACGCGGGAGGTCTTTTCCTTCACGCCGGTCAGGAAGTTCCAGCCGGTCTGATCCAGGGACACCTCGTGGGTGGGCACCATCTTCAGTGCCTTGCCGCTCTTGGGGCAGGAGGCCACGCAGCTGCCGCAGCTGGTGCAGTCCAGCGTGGACACGCCCATGGTGTACTTCAGCTGTCTCTTATACACATCTCCGAGCCCACGAGACGTAGAGGAACCTCGTAT
>URVR01000135.1 GCA_900551355.1 uncultured Eubacteriales bacterium
CTGTTGCTGTTGCTGGTCAACCTGGTGTTCTACGCCTGGGGAGAGCCGGTCTATATCCTTATCATGTTCCTCTCCATCGGCATCGACTACACCCACGGAATGCTGGTGGAGAAGTACAAGCGCAGGGGCAACGACCGGGGGGCCCGGTGGGCGGTGGCCTCGTCGGTCATCTTCAATCTGGCTCTGCTGTTCTTTTTCAAGTACTGGGACTTCGTTGCCGGCAGCCTCCAAGCCATCGGTTTTTCCTTCATGCCGAAGTTGGGCCTGAGCCTGCCCATCGGCATCTCCTTCTACACCTTCCAGACCATGAGCTACACCATCGACGTGTACCGGGGCGTGGTGCCGCCGCAGCGGAATATCATCGACTTCAGCGCCTACGTGACGCTGTTCCCCCAGCTCATCGCCGGGCCTATCGTCCAGTACAAGACGGTGGCGGACGATCTGGAGAACCGGCACCGGGAGTCGCTGGCCGGCGCCAGCGCCGGTATGCAGCGGTTCGTCATCGGCCTTGGCAAGAAGGTGCTGCTGGCCAACCAGATGGGCGCCGTGTGGGAGGAGATCGCCGCCATGTCCGCGCCCTCCGTGGTCACGGCGTGGCTGGGCGCGCTGGCCTTCACGTTCCAGATCTACTTTGATTTCTCCGGCTATTCCGACATGGCCATCGGCCTGGGACGGCTGTTCGGCTTCCGGTTCCTGGAGAACTTCAACTATCCCTACGAGTCCCGGACGGTCACGGAATTCTGGCGGCGCTGGCACATCAGCCTGTCCACCTGGTTCCGGGAGTATGTCTATATCCCGCTGGGCGGCAACCGCAGGGGACTGGGCCGCCAGCTGCTGAACATCGCCATCGTCTGGTTCCTTACCGGCCTGTGGCACGGCGCCAGCTGGAACTTCGTGCTGTGGGGCGTGTACTACGCCGCGCTGCTGCTGCTGGAAAAGACGTTCCTGCTGAAAAAGCTGGACCGCGCCCCCCACTGGGTGGGACATGTGTACACCTGCCTGTGCTTCATCCTGGGCTGGGTGCTGTTCGCCATCACGGACTTCGGACAGCTGGGCGCCTATCTGGGCCACATGTTCTCCGGTACGTTCTTCGACAGCACCGCCGCCTACCTGCTGCGCAGCTTCTGGCTGGTGCTGGTGCTGGCGGTCATCGGCTGCACGTCCCTGCCCAAGCGGCTGTGGTGCCGGTGGGAGGGCGGCCTGTCCGCCGCCGCGTCCGACGGACTGCGCACCGTCTGGATGGTGCTGGTGCTGCTGGTGTCCGTGGCGTTTCTGGTGGGCGACAGCTACAACCCGTTTTTGTATTTCCGCTTCTGAGGAGGGGTGCGTATGAAACGAAATATGCTGGCCCCGCTCATCGCCATCTGCGTCATCCTGCTGGGCCTGTCCGTGGGCAGCTTCTTCTTCACGCCGGACCGGGCCTTTTCTGAGAACGAGAACCGCTATCTCCAGACCACGCCGGAGCTGACGGCGGACAACGTGCTCTCCGGCAAATTCATGACGGAGATGGAGAATTATACCAGCGACCAGATCCTGCTGCGGGACTTCTGGACCGGCACCCGCTCGGCCCTCCAGCGACTGGAGGGGCGGCAGGACATCAGCGGCACCTATCTGGGTGCGGACGGCCGCTACTTCGCCAAGGTCACGGACGACACCTTCGACTGGGACAACTACCAGAAGAACCTGACGGCGGTGGAGGCATTCTTCGCCGCCAACAGCGGCAAGGCCTGCACCGTGCTGATGGTGCCCAGCCCTGCCGGGGTGCTGGGGGCCGAGCTGCCGGCCAATGCGCCCTACTACGACGAGGACAGGGCCTTCGGCATGCTGGAGGAGCGGCTGGGCGCGGCCTTTGCGGACACGCGCGCGGCGCTGGCCGGGGCGGCGGATCCCTACTACCACACCGACCACCACTGGACGACGGCGGGCGCGCAGGCTGCCTACGGCGTGTGGGCGGCGGCCACGGGCCATACCGCCCGCAGCTATACGCTGACACAGGCCGCCGACAGCTTCCGGGGTACGCTGTACTCCAAGGTGCTGCTGCCGGACAGCGCGTATGACGCCGTGGACTACTGCCCGGACATCACCATCGTCTCCGCCGACTGCGACGGCACGGAACGGGACAGCCTGTACGATCTGACGGCGCTGGAGAAAAAGGACAAGTACGAGCTGTTTCTGGGCGGCAACTACGCCAAGGCGGTGATCCGCACCGGCACGGAGAACGGAAAGCACCTGCTGGTCATCAAGGACTCCTTCGCCAACTGCTTTGTGCCGTTCCTCACCGGGGACTACGAGACCATCACCATGGTGGATCTGCGATACTGCCGGGAGAAGCTGCAGCCGCTGGCCGATGAGGCCGACGACATTCTGGTGCTGTACGAGATCACCAACTTTGCCGCCGACGGCAATCTGTTCAAGCTGAAGCTGGGATAAACAAAAAAAGATGACCGCGATGCGGTCATCTTTTTTTGTTGTCTCAGAAATCCACGGTGCCCTCCAGCACATGAAGGTCATATGGCTCGAACACCACCCTGCGGTAAGCGTCCACGTCCATCTTCACGCCGGTCCAGTCGCTGTGGATGTCGCCATTCTGCTTGATGAGAATGTCGTACAGAATGTCGTAGGTCACGCCGTCGGCGCCCTTTTCCTCGATGGTGGAGTAGGGCAGGGTCTTGTGGTACGTCATGTGCAGGCCCTTGTACTCGAAGTGGAAGCCGTTGCGCATGCGGCAGCCGTCCAGTCCCTTGTAGGTGAACAGCCGCTTCAGATCCTGCAGGATCCTGTCGTTGTCCTGTTCGTACAGGTTCTCCGGTGTCGTCTCCGTGTAGTCGTAGCGGAACTGGATGGGGATGCGGTAGGGCAGGAACCGCTCCACATAGGCGATGAGCCTGTCCGCCGGATAGTTCTTGTACAGTACGCAGTTGATGCGGGTGGGGCAGGCGATCCTCCCCAGCACCTCGTCAGGACTCTCCTCCACATAGTGCACCAGATGGCGGGAGATGTTCATGCAGGTGATCTTGTGCTTGTTCCGCTCCGTAAAGGCCAGCATCTCCTCGAAGGTGGTGGTCTCCTGCGCGGGGAAGGTGGTGTTGATATACACCTTGTGGGTGGTGGGGATGGCGTCCAGCATCTGCTGCAGCGCATCCAGATCGGCCAGCGGCTCGCCGCCGGTGAACACAAAGTCGCAGCGGGGCGTGATGGCATCCATGGTGCGGATGCTGCTGATGATCTTCTCCAGACTGAAGCCGGTGCAGTCCGCGTATTCTTTTTTGTTGATGCAGAAGGGGCAGTGGTTCTGACAGTCGTAGGGGACAAAGACCGTCACGGTGGCGCCGCCCTCCCGGGTCTTATAGGGATGGGTCATGTTATCGATAACCTCTCATGTGAATGTACCGAAATAGTATATATCAAAAGATGGGGAAAAGCAAGGAAAACATACAAAAATAGTTGTTTTCTTCTTAACGAAGTGTCGATACGTGCGAAGTATCAATACGCGGCGTCCCGCAGCTCCTCCCGGATGCGGGCAAAGGCCGCGTCCTCGCCCTGCTCCTTCAGCAGCAGGAGCCAGCGGTCCAGCAGTGCCGCTGTGTCCGGGTGCATGAAGCGGCTGGCGTCGGTGCGCTTGAGATCCTTGGAGCGCTGGTAGTAGTCGTAGGGCGAGGCGTCGGTGTACTGGTCGCCCTGATAGACGCGGCAGGCGGCAATGCGGTCACAGAACATCTCGGCCACGTACTTCTTTGGCATCTTGCAGCCGCCGATGTAGATGGTGCCGTCCTCCCGGCGGCAGTAGTCGATCCAGTACTCGAAGTGGTGGCGGTTGCGGCCCTTGTGGTGGAGCCATGCCAGACTGACGCCGTTTTCCAGACGCTCCTGATCGTTGGGGCTGCGCCAGCCCTGATAGTATCTGCAGCCGCGCCAGAATTCAACGGGGCTGTATTTGGAAAGATCGTGGGTCAGGCCCTGCCATACGAGGCCCAGCTTCAGGCAGTAGCGGCGCACCAGACGCCGGTGCCGGTTCACGGTATGGAGATGGGCGCGGAGCTGCATGAGACGGCCTCCTTTGAAAAATCGTGTCTCCAGTATAGCACAGTCGCCGGGAAATGCCCAGCAAAAAATCGACGGCATAACTTTTTTCCGGCGCGGCAGACTAAGCGGGAGGTGAAATATATGGCAGAGTACGGCTTTTACCGCGGCAGCGGCGCGGCGTGGCAGCGGGCGCTGCCGCCGGAGGTGCAGAGGATCGGCGATGAAGCGGCGCTTCACCGCTGCTGGGCGCTGCTGGTGCTGGACAGAGAGGGCGCCCGCCGGTTGGCAGGGCAGGGGCCGGCGCCGCTGTGCGGCACGGTGCTGCTGCCGCAGGATGTGTGGCCGGAGCCGCTGCGGGCGCGGCAGGTGGTATCCTGCGGCCCGTCGCCCCAGAGCAGCCTGACGCTGTCCAGTCTGGCGCAGCGGTGTGTGCTGTGCGTCCAGCGGCAGCTGACGGCACTGAACGGCACCGTCATCGAGCCGCAGGACATCCCGCTGCCGGAGGCC
>URVR01000136.1 GCA_900551355.1 uncultured Eubacteriales bacterium
AGATTCCTCTACGTCTCGTGGGCTCGGAGATGTGTATAAGAGACAGGCCTGTACCTCATCGGGCCGCCCGATAGGCATATTGTGGGGCGCGGTGTGCATGGACGCCGCATCCTCAAAGGCTTTGTGATACAGCTTGCGCAGCACCTCCGCCGCGTGATCCAGTGTCTCGATGCCTTCCGTTTCCGTGGGCTCCAGCATCAGCGCCTCGTGGACGATGAGGGGGAAATACATGGTGGGCGGATGGATGCCCTCGTCGATAAGGGATTTGGCCACATCCAGCGCGGACACGCCCGTCTCCTTTTTCAGACCGCTGAGATCCAGCACGAACTCGTGCATGCACAGCCGGTCGTAGGCCGGGGTATACGTTCCCTTCAGCTTCGCCATCAGATAGTTTGCGTTGAGCACGGCGTTCTCCGCCGCCTCGGGGATGCCCTCCCTGCCCAGCGTCAGCAGGTAGGCCAGCGCCCGCACCACTACCAGGAAATTGCCCTGGAAGCTGCGGACCTGGATGTGTCCCGGCTCCTCCGCCAGCGCGCTGTGGGGCAGATACTCCCGCAAAAATGCCTTGCAGCCCACGGCGCCTGCGCCGGGGCCGCCGCCGCCGTGAGGCGTGGCAAAGGTCTTGTGCAGGTTCATATGGATGCAGTCAAAGCCCATGTCGCCGGGCCGCACCACGCCCATGACGGCGTTGAGGTTGGCGCCGTCGTAGTAGCACAGGCCGCCGGCCTCGTGGACAAGCCGTGTGATCTCCAGAATGTTGCGGTCGAAGATGCCCACCGTGTTGGGATTGGTCAGCATCAGCCCGGCGGTATCCTCGCCCAGCGCGGCCCGGAGGGCATCCAAATCCACGCAGCCGTCAGGGCCGGAGGCGATGTTCACCACGTCGTAGCCGCACATGGCGGCGGTGGCGGGATTGGTGCCGTGGGCGCTGTCGGGCACGATGATCTTCGTGCGTTTCTTATCGCCCCGGGCCTCGTGATACTGCTTGATGAGCAGCACGCCGGTGAACTCACCGTGTGCGCCGGCAGCGGGCTGGAACGTCATGGCATCCATGCCCGTGATCTCACAGAGGTACTGCGCCGCGGTGTCCAGCACCTGCCGCATGCCCTCCCGATCCTCCGCCGGGGACAGGGGATGCACCCTCGTAAAGCCCGGCAGCGCCGCCATCTCCTCGTCGATGCGGGGGTTGTACTTCATGGTGCAGGAGCCAAGGGGATAAAACCCGCAGTTCACGCCATGCACCTGCTTGCAAAGCTCCGTATAGTGGCGGGAGATGTCTGTCTCGCTCATCTCCGGCAGGGCGGGCTTCGTCTCCCGCCGCAGGGACGCGGGCAGGGAAACGCTCTCCACATCGCAGGCCGGCAGAATGGTGCAGTGCCGTCCGGGTACGCTCTTTTCAAAGATCAGCTTCATTTCGCCAGCACCTCCTTCACGATGGAAACGGCCCTGTCCAGCTCCGCCCGGGAGACCTTCTCCGTGGCGCACCACAGGATCTGGTCGCCGCCGACGGGCAGACCGCCCAGGATATCGTCCGCCGCCAACGCCGCCAGCACGTTCTCCCGCTCCGGCAGACGGGTGACGAACTCGTGGAAGAACGGCCCGTCATACACCAGCTCCACGCCGTCGATGGCGCACAGCTCCTTGGCAAGGTAGTGTGCCTTGGCCATGGACTGCTCCGCCGCCTGCGCCATGCCGTCCGGCCCCATGACGGACATATACAGCCCGGCGGTCAGGGCGCACAGCGCCTCGTTGGAGCAGATATTGCTGCTGGCCTTCTCGCGGCGGATGTGCTGCTCGCGGGCCTGCAGGCTCAGAACGTAGGCGCGGCGGCCCTGTGCGTCCGTGGTCTCGCCCACGATACGCCCCGGCAGCCTGCGCATCAGCTTCTCCGTCGCGGCCATGTAGCCCAGATACGGGCCGCCGCAGCCCATGGGCAGGCCCAGCGGCTGTCCCTCGCCCACGGCGATGTCCGCCCCGCAGTCCCGGGGCGTCTTCATGATGGCCAGCGCAATGGGGTTGCACCCCATGATGTACAGCGCCCCGGCCTGGTGGGTCAGCGCGCCCAGCGCCTCCGCGTCCTCGAACAGGCCGAAGAAGTTGGGCTGCTGCACATAGAAGGAGGCGACGTCCGGCGTCAGCATCTCCCGCAGAGCGTCCATATCGGTCTTTCCGTCCTTCACCGGCACCACCCGCAGCTCGTCGCCGGTGCCGTAGCAGTAGGTGCGGACGGTGTTGATGGTATCGGGGTGTGCCGCACCGGAGATCAGCGTCACACGGCGTTTGCGGTCGCGGCACATGGCGGCGGCCTCGGCGGCGGCGGTAGCGCCGTCGTACACGGAGGCGTTGGACACGTCCATGCCCGTCAGCTCGCAGATCATGGTCTGATACTCGAAAATGGACTGGAGCAGACCCTGGCTCATCTCCGCCTGATAGGGGGTGTAGGCCGTCAGGAACTCCTCCTTGGCGGGGATATACTTCACAATGGAGGGGATGTAGTGGTCGTAGGCGCCCGCGCCCCGGAGCACCGTGCCGTACACACGGTTCTCCGCCGCCATGGCGGTCATCACGCGGCTGACCTCCAGCTCACTCATCCCGTCCGGGATACGCAGCGGCTCGGTGAGGAGCATCTCCTGCGGCACGTCGCGGAACAGCTCCCGCATGCTGCTGACGCCCACAGTGCGGAGCATTTCCTCGCGCTGCGCCCCGGTAGAGGGAACGTAGCTGCCCATGTCAGCCCTCCTCGGTGCAGAACGCCTCGTAGGCGGCGGCGTCCAGCAGCTCCTCGCTGCCCTCCACATTCTCCACCTTGATGAGCCACGCGCCGTAGGGATCGCTGTTCAGCAGCTCCGGCGCGTCCAGCAGCTCCTCGTTGACGGCGCACACCGTGCCGGTGACGGGGGACACCAGATCGGACACCGCCTTCACGGACTCCACATCGCCGAAGGCCTCGCCGGCGGCAACGCTGTCGCCCTCGGCGGGCAGGTTCACGAACACCACGTCGCCCAGGGCGTTCTGGGCAAAGTCGGAGATGCCCACCACGGTCACGCCGTCCTCGGTCTTGACCCACTCGTGGGACTTGGAATAACGCAGCTCAGCAGGATACAGCATAGTAAATTACCTCCATCAAATATAAATATGTTTTGTTCCTCGCCCCGCCCCGTCAGGGGCGGGGTGTATGTTTATGCTCTGTCGCGGACAGACGCCTTACACCAGCTTGGCGGCCAGCTCCTCCAGCACCTGATCGATCCCGGCGTCGTCGAAGCAGTAGCGCATCTCCAGATGCTCGCCGCGCAGCTTCTGTACCTCCTCCTTCACGTCCGTGCCCCGGAGGATGCAGTCCGCCATCAGCCCGGCCAGCCGGTCAAAGTCCGCCGCCTCAAAGCCGAAGCGGGTCATCTCGCTGACGCCCATCCGCAGCGCGCCGGAGGCGGTGAAGCCCTCCTCGTCCGGGGTGGCCTGGTAGTTCACCACGATGTTGTTCCGCTCCAGCCGCTGGGCGATGTCCGGCCCTTCGCCGTAGCCCACGGACACGATGACCTGATGTGTCTCGGTATAGCCGATGGCCGGGTCGCCGGCCACGTCCAGGCCGTGGGCCTTCAGGCTGCGGGCGAAGGACTTGGCGTTGTCGATGACGGCCTTCTGGTAGGTGTCCCGGAACTGGTTCATCTCATAGGCGGCCATCAGCATACCCAGCTGGGTACCCAGATGGTGGTTGGACACGCTCCCGGGGAACGTGCGGCTCTCGATGGTCTTCCACAGGCCGTACTTCAGGTCGTCCTCCTGATAGTTCACGCCGATGATGCCGCGCTGGGGGCCGAAGAAGGTCTTGTGGGTGGAGCCGGTGACGATCTCCGCCCCCTCGGCAAAGGGGTTCTGGAAGTGGTCGCCGATCAGCCCCAGCACATGGGCCATGTCGTACATGATGGTGGTGGGGATGCTCTGCTCATCCACGAACTTCCGGATCTCCGCCACAGGCTCCCTGTGCAGCACCATGCTCTTGCCGAACACGATCAGCTCGGGGCGATAGCGGTCGAGGAGCTTTTTTGTCTCCTCCACGTCCATCCTGTAGGGATTGTCGGCGCAGACGGGGAAGTTCACCACGGCGGGCTTCTCCGTCACCGGGTCGATGGCGATGTAGTCGTGGAGCGCGCCCATGGGCTGGGCGGACAGGTGGCCGCCCTTGATGATGTGGTTGTTCATGACGTAGCCCAGACGCTTGGCCTCGGACTTCCGGTCAGCGCGGTTCTTCCAGTCCATCAGGGCGGAAAACACCGCCATGTTGGACATCTGCCCGCTGAGCGTCCGCGTCTCCACCTCGGTGCAGCCGAAGTAGGCGCGCATCTCCTCCACCAGCAGCCGCTCCACCTCGTCGATGAACTTGGTGCCCTGGTAGTAGAACACCTCCTTGTCATAGAACGCTGTCTCTTATACACATCTGACGCTGCCGACGATCGCATAAGTGTAGAT
>URVR01000137.1 GCA_900551355.1 uncultured Eubacteriales bacterium
ATGCAGCACACGGACACCCTCTGACCCGGAGCGGCGGGGCAAAAGTGAAAAAGGAAGCGCCCGGCGAGAGCCGGGCGCTTCGTTCGTTCTTTTATTGCGGGACAGTGTTCTGTGCCTGCTTGTCGGGCAGCAGATCCGTCATGCTTTTCAGGCTGATGCCCAGGGTGGACATGTTGTGCAGCAGCGCGGAGGTGGTGGGCGGCAGGATGCCGGCCACGCCCAGCACGATCAGGGAGAAGTTGAAGCCCACGATGAACCGGTAGTTCCGGTGGATGCGCCGCATCAGCGCCTCGCTGAGCTGCCGCAGCGTCACCAGCTCGAACAGATCCTCCGACGCGATGGTGATGTCCGCGATCTCCCGGGCGATGGCCGCACCGGTGGAGATGGCGATGCCCGCGTCAGCCTCGGACAGGGCGGGGGAGTCGTTGACGCCGTCGCCCACCATGATGACGGTGTGGCCCTTGGCCTTCTCCTGACGGATGAAGGCGGCCTTGTCCTCCGGCAGCACCTCGGCGTACACGGCGTCCACGCCTACCTGCCGGGCCACAGCCTCGGCGGTCTTGCGGTTGTCGCCGGTCATCATCACCACGTTGGCGAAGCCGCAGCGGTGCAGCGCCGCCACGGCGGCCTGCGCCTCGCGGCGCAGGGGATCGTGGATGCAGATGACCGCGGCCAGCTCACCGGCGATGCAGAGGTACAGGTGGGAGTAGGCGTCCGGCAGGGCGGCAAAGGCGGCCTCCTCGCCGGCGGGGATGCGGCAGCCCTCGTCCTCGAACACGAAGTGGGCGCTGCCGATGAGCACCTTTTTGCCCTCCACCATGCTGGAGATGCCGTGGGCCACCACATACTGCACCTGGGAGTGGTACTCCTCGTGGGAAAGGCCCCGCTTTCGGGCCTCCTCCACCACGGCGTTGGCCATGGAGTGGGGGTAATGCTCCTCCAGACAGGCGGCCAGCCGCAGCATATCCGGCTCGCGGTGTCCGCCGAAGGGCACCACCTGCGCCACAGTGGGCGCGGCGTAGGTCAGGGTGCCGGTCTTGTCGAAAACGATGGTATCCGCCTTCGCCACGGACTCCAGAAAGCGTCCGCCCTTGACGGAGATGTGGTGGCCGCTGCTCTCCCGCATGGCGGACAGCACGGCGATGGGGATGGCCAGCTTCAGCGCGCAGGAGAAGTCCACCATCAGTACCGCCAGCGTCTTGGTGATGTTGCGGGTCAGCAGGTACGTCAGCGCCGTGCCGCCCAGCGTGTAGGGCACCAGACGGTCGGCAAGGCGGGCGGCCTTGTCCTCGGCGGTGGATTTCAGCTTCTCCGACTCCTCGATCATGCGGACGATGCGGTCGTAGCGGCCGCCGCCGGAGCGCTTTTCCACGCAGATGACGCACTCGCCCTCCTCGGCCACGGTGCCGGCGTAGACCGGGCTGCCGGGCCGCTTGGGAACGGGCATGGATTCGCCGGTCATGGAGGACTGGTTCACCATGGCCTCGCCGGAGACCACCTTGCCGTCCAGCGGGATCATGCTGCCGGTGCGGACCACCACGCAGTCGCCCTCCTGCACGTCGGAGACGGGGACCAGCACCTCGGTGTCGTTGACACGGAGCCAGACCTTGTCCACGTTGAGGCTCATGGCCCCGGCCAGATCGGCCACGGATTTCTTGTGGGTCCACTCCTCCAAGATCTCGCCCAGCCGCAGCATGAACATGACGGAGCCGGCGGTGGAGAAGTCGCCCCGGAGCAGGGACACCGTGACGGCGGTGGCATCCAGCACAGCCACGGACAGCCTGCCGTGCCACAGGGCCTTCAGGCCCTCCTTGATATAGCGGATGGAGCGGATCACCGCCAGCGCCGTGGTCACGGGCACCGGCAGGAACAGCTTGGAGACGCACCGGCGCATGACGGTGACGGCCAGCTTGTCCTCAAACTCCCGGTTCAGCGCCCGGGGCGTGTGCTCCGGCACCAGCGCCAGCCCCTCCGCCTTGGGGAAGGAGAAGGACGCCAGGGCGGCGATGACGCCGCCGCGGCCCGACGTATACAGGATCACGGCGTCCCGCGTGCGGTCATAAACCTTGACATCCGAAACACCGTCCACCGCCCGGAGATAGTACTCCAGCACGTCGGCCTGGTGCAGCGTCATGGCGGGGCACTGCAGGTGGACCCGCAGACGCCCGGGGGACTCGTGAAGAATGGTGCACTTCATGGTTATTCAGCCTTGGCTTCTTCCTCAGACGTGTCCTCCACCACAGCGGCGGCGGCCTCGTCGGCGCGGTGCTGGTTGATGGCCTTGGCCTCGGCGTAGACATCCTCGGCATTCTCGCGGACGGTGGTGACCGTCTCCATCACACTGTCCTTGGCGCGCAGCACGGCAGCCGTGGTGTGGGCATAGGCCTTCTTGGCGTCCTTGCTGCTGAGGACCTTGATGCCGGCAGTACCGAACAGGATGCCGGCGGCGAACATAGCGAGCTTTTTCATAGAAAATACCTCCTTTGTGTATTAGAACTGTTAGTTAGGGTAGACTAACAGCTGCTTGTAACATAGCACACCGGCGGGAAAAATGCAAGACTTTATGGGAAGAAAAGTGCCAAAAAACGGGGCAGTGAGGGACTTTATGCTGATAAAAATGACTGACACGAACGGCGTGTCAGTCATTTTGCGCTTTAAGCCATGGGGAGCCGGACGGTGAAGGTGCTGCCCTGGCCGGGGATGCTGGACACCTCCGCAGTGCCGCCGTGGAGCCGGGCGATCTGCCGCACCATGAACAGGCCCAGGCCGGTGCCCGCGCTGCCGGAGCGGGCGGGATCCACCTGATAGAAGCGCTGCCAGATGCGCTCCTGCAGGGCGGGGGGGATGCCGATGCCGTCGTCGGCCACGGACAGCACCGCCGTATCGCCCTCGCGCACCACGGACACGGCGGTATGGCCGCCGTCCCGGCCGTAGCGGAAGGCGTTGGAGATGAGGTTGTTCAGGAGCCGGGTCATCAGCGTCACGTCCAGCGGCAGCGTCACCGGGTCCGGCGCGTCGCAGGTCAGGGTGATGCCCCGTGGGGCCAGCTGGGCCTGCGCCGTGCAGACGGACCGGGCCAGCTCGCTGAGGTCGGCGCTCTCCGTCTCCAGCTTCTGGGTGCCCTGCTCCAGCCGGGTGATGTGCAGCAGCTGGGTGATGAGCCGGGACATCTGGCGGGCCTGCCCGTGGATGACCTCCACCCCGGCGCGGTAGTCCTCCGCCGTGGGGGCGCCCTGCTCCAGGGTGTCGCACTCCGTGAGGATCACGGCCACCGGCGTGCGCAGCTCGTGGCTGGCGTCGGAGGTGAACTGGGCCTCGGCGTGGAACGAGCGCTCCAGCCGGTCGAACATATCGTCAAAGGCGCCGGCCAGGCGGTTGATCTCGCTGCGGCCCCGGGACAGGCCGATGCGGCGGGACAGATCCTCGCCGCCGGAGATGCTCTCCGCCGCGGCGATGACCTTCTCCATGGGCTTGAAGGAGCGGCTGGAGATGAGCCAGCCGCCGGCCACGCTCAGCAGCACCAGCGCCGGCAGCACCGACCACGCCAGCGGGACGATGACCTCCATGACGCTGCCCTTGGCGTCGGCGGAGATGGTGCCCCGCACCCACAGGGCGCCGCCGTTCATATCCAGCGGCAGGTCATAGACGTAGTATGTGCCGTCGCTGCCCTGCACGGTGCGGATGGGGCCGGCGGACAGAGGCAGCACCTCCGTGACGGCGGGGGAGACGGAGCCGGCCAGCAGCTGGCCGTCGGCATCGAAGATCTCCGTGTAGACGCCGTGCTCGAAGAACTCCACATCGCTGAAGTCAAAGGCGCCGTGGTCGAACTCCACATCGTCGGCATTGCGCTGCACCATGCGCACCACCTCCGCTGCCGGGGGGCGGGTCACCTGGTTGCGGTTCATCAGCATGACAAACACCAGCATCAGGGCGGTAATGGCGATCATCAGCAGGGAGAACCAGATGGTCATGCGCCATTTGATGGAGATATGTCTCATGGCTTGTCCTCCTTCAATACCCAGCCCATGCCCCGCACGGTGTGCAGCAGCTTGGGCCGGTCGTCGCCGTCCAGCTTTTTCCGCAGGTAGCTGATGTACACGTCCACCACGTTGGTGCCGCCGGCGTAGTCGTAGCTCCAGAGACTGTTTTCGATCTGTGCCCGGGACAGCACCACGCCCTGGTTGCGGATGAGGTACTCCAGCAGGGCGTACTCCCGGGCCGACAGGCTCAGCGGCGTATCGCCCCGCCGGGCGGTGCGGGCGGCGGTGTCCACCGTCAGGTCGGCCAGCGTGTAGATGTTGGTGCGGCCGCTGCCCTTGCTGCGGGTCAGCACCCGCAGGCGGGCCAGCAGCTCCTCCAGCGCGAAGGGCTTGATGAGGTAGTCGTCTGTCTCTTATACACATCTCCGAGCCCACGAGACGTAGAGGAATCTCGTA
>URVR01000138.1 GCA_900551355.1 uncultured Eubacteriales bacterium
CTACACTTATGCGATCGTCGGCAGCGTCAGATGTGTATAAGAGACAGATCGGAGACGCCGCCGCGCAGGAGTTGGCAGCGCAGGGCAGCGGCTATTCTGTTTCCGTCTCGCTGGAGGAAACCGAGTTTCCTCTCAAGACATACGACGGCTTTGCCCTGCCCGCCGGGGAGTATATGGCCCTCCGGGTGGTCATCGGGGCGGGGGAGGGCCGCAACTGGTGGTGCGTGGTGTATCCGCCTTTGTGTACCGCTGCCGCCTGCGAGCTGGAGGAGACGGCGCGCAGCAGCGGCCTGACGGCGGACGATGTGTCCCTGATGACCGGCGACGGCACAGGCTACGTCCTACGCTTCCGTTCGCTGGAGCTGTGGGAGCGCCTGCGCCAATGGCTGGGCAAATGACCGATACCGCACAAGAATCCGACAATGCCGCACGGCATCCCTTGCATTTTATACCCGTTATCCTGTAAAATAGAGAACGTATTTTACGGGAGGGGAGGAGTCCGCATGGAAGCGTACCGGAAGCGCCCGCTGCGCCGGGCGTGCCTGATGGCGCTGGCGCTGGCGGCGCTGTTCCTCCTGTCCTTCGTGTGGGGGCGCTACGATGTGCCGCTGGGCGAGGTGGTGCGCATCCTGCTCTCCCGCGTGTTCCCGCTGTCCCAGACGTGGACGGACAACATGGTCATCGCCGTGTGGAACGTCCGCATGCCCCGCATCCTGCTGGCCTGTCTGGTGGGCTGCGCCCTGTCCGCCGCCGGCGCCGGCTACCAGACGGTGTTCCAGAATCCCATGGCGGCGCCGGACATCCTGGGTGCCTCCTCCGGCGCCTGCTTCGGTGCGGCGCTGGCCATCCTGACAGGGCAGGGCACCGTGATGATCACGGTGTTTGCCTTTCTGGCCAGCCTGCTGACGGTGGTGCTGGTCTATCTCATCGGCAGCCACACCCGGGGCAGCCGCGTGGTCAGTATCCTGCTGGCGGGCATCATGGTAGGCTCCCTGTTCTCCGCCGGCACGTCCTACATAAAGCTGGTGGCCGATCCCACCAACCAGCTGCCCCAGATCACCTACTGGCTCATGGGCAGCCTGTCCGGCACCCGCATGAAGACCGTGGGCTTCGCCGCGATCTGCATCGCGGTGGGACTGGTGCCGCTGCTGCTGCTGCGCTGGCGCATGAACCTGCTGACCCTGTCGGCGGACGAAGCCCGCTCCATGGGCGTCAATACCGATCGGCTCCGCCTGGCGGTGATCCTCAGCGCCACGGTGCTCACCGCCGCCAGCGTCTCCGTCTCCGGCATGATCGGCTGGGTGGGGCTGGTGATCCCGCACCTCAGCCGCCGCATGGTGGGCAACGACTGCCGGTATCTGCTGCCCATGTCCATGGTGTTCGGCGCGGCCTTTCTGCTGCTGGTGGACAACCTTGCCCGCTGCCTGACGGCGGTGGAGATCCCCATCGGCATCCTGACGGCCTTTGTGGGCGCGCCCTTCTTCGTCTATCTGATGATAAAGGGGGATGATCGCCTGTGAACCTGACCGTCAACGACCTGTCCTACACCTATCGCGGCGGCCATACCGCCCTGCAAAACGTGTCCTTTACGGCGCGGCAGGGAGAGCTGCTGTCCGTCCTCGGCCCCAACGGTGCGGGAAAAAGCACGCTGTTTCGCTGTATCCTGGGCAGCCTGCCGGACTACGGCGGCGCCATTCTGCTGGACGGGCGGGACGCCCGGACACTGGATCAGCGGGCGCTGGCGGCGCATATCGCCTACATCCCCCAGATACACCGCCCCACCTTCGGTTACTCCGTGCTGGATACGGCGCTGATGGGGCTGACCCGTCAGCTCTCGCCGTTCCGCTCCCCCTCCGCTCAGCAGGAGGGGCAGGCCATGGCCGCGCTGGAGCAGCTGGGTGTGTCCCATCTGGCGCCCCGCAGCTTTTCGGAGCTGTCCGGCGGCGAGCAGCAGCTGGTGCTTATTGCCCGGGCGCTGTGCCAGCAGGCGGACATTCTGGTGATGGACGAACCCACGTCCTCGCTGGACTACGGCAACCAGCTGCGGGTGCTGCGCTGCGTGAAGGCGCTGGCCCGCCGGGGCTACACCGTTATCCTCTCCACCCACGATCCCCAGCACGCCCTGCGCTTTGCCGATCGGGTGCTGGCGCTGTCCGGCGGCGGAGTTGCAGCCTTCGGTGCAGCAAAAGATATTCTGACGGCAGAGTTGCTCCGCCGTCTCTACGGCGTGGACGCCGCACTGCTGGAAACGGAGCACGGTCCCGCCATCGTGCCGAAGGGAGGGATGGACGATGTTCCGCTGGACGGATGATATGATCCGCTTTATGGCGGATGCCGCCGGACGCACCGACTTCCATCGGTATTTGGCGGCGGAGCTGCTGCCCTGGCTGCACCCGGACGACGCGGTGTGCGATGCCGGCTGCGGCCTGGGCTATCTCTCGCTGGCGCTGGCGCCCCATGTCCGCCATATCACGGCGGAGGAACGGGATGCCGCCGCGCTGGCGGTGCTGGAGCGGGAGCTGGCGGCGCGGCATATCGAAAACGTGACGCCGCTGTGTGCTGATGTGTTCACCCACCGTCCCGACAGACCCTACGACGCCATGGTGTTCTGCTTCTTCGGCAGCATGGACGAGATATTGTCCGTGGCGGCGGCCCAGTGCCGCGGCAGAGTCATCGCCGTCAAGCGCGACCAGACCGACCACCGCTTTACCGTGACGAAGCAGCCGCTGGGCGGCACCCACGGAGCGGACGCCGCCTGCCGCCGCCTGGCGGAGCTGGGCATCCCCTATGAGCTGAAGCGGACGGCGTTCCGCTTTGACCAGCCCTTCCGAAGCTGGGAGGACGCCCGCCGCTTTTTTGAGATATACCGCCGCCGGGACGATGCGTCCCTTATCACGGACGAGCTGCTCCGCCAAAGGCTGGAGGCCACGGGCGACGGCGAATTCCCGTGGCGGCTGCCCAGTGCCCGCCCGGCGGGGATCATCACCTTTGATGCGTTGAAAATTCGGGATACGCTTCATCATGAAGCCATCATGAAGTCATCATGAAGCGATCCTGAAGTAAACCGGAAATTAACCGGAAATAAATTGGTAAGAATACTAGGAGAAAAACAGAATGAATGGAAAAAGATGGATGGCGCTGCTGCTGGCGCTGGTGATGTCTGTCTCCCTGTTCGCCTGCAGCGCCAAGCCCGCGGCTGACGGTGATGACAGCCAGAACAACGACGTGGTGGAGGATACCACCCGCGTGTTCACCGATTCCTGCGGCCGCGAGGTCACGGTGCCCGCGAACGTGGAGAAGGTCGCGATCTCCGGCCCGCTGGCCCAGATCGTGGTCTTTGCGCTGGCTCCCGACAAGCTGGTGGGCATCGCCAATGCGTGGGATGAGAGCGCCGCCCAGTTTCTGGATACGAAGTACTATGATCTGCCGCTGCTGGGACAGTTCTACGGCGGCAAGGGTGAGATGAATCTGGAGACGCTGCTGGCTGCCGCGCCGGACGTGGTCATCGACGTGGGCGAGCCCAAGGGCAGCATCGTGGAGGACATGGATGCCTTGCAGGAGCAGACCGGCATCCCCTTCGTCCACATCGACGCCTACCTCGCCTCTATGGACAACACCTACGCCATGCTGGGCGACCTGCTGGCCATGCCCAACGAGGCGCAGGGGCTGGCGGACTACTGCCGCTACGCCTATGACCGCGCCGTGGAGATCGCGAACAGCGTGGAGAAGGTGAATCTTCTGTACATCACCGGCGACGAGGGTCTGAACGTCATCGCCAAGGGCTCCTATCACGCCAAGGCCATCGACCTGCTGGCCAACAACCTCGCCGTGGTGGAGGAGCCGTCCAGCAAGGGCACCGGCAACGAGGTGGACATGGAGCAGATCCTCAACTGGAACCCGGATGTGATCCTGTTCGCCCCCGGCAGCATCTATGACACCGTGGCGGAGAATGAGAACTGGCAGACCATCACCGCCATCAAGAACGGTGCGTACTACGAGGTCCCCATGGGTCCCTACAACTGGATGGGCTTCCCGCCCAGCGTCCAGCGCCTGCTGGGCATGATGTGGATGACCACCGTGCTGTATCCCGATGCGGCGGACTATGACCTGTACACCGAGGTCAGCAGCTACTTCCAGCTGTTCTATCACTGCGAGCTGACCCAGGCGCAGTATGACGCGCTGGTGGCCAACTCCCTGCCCGCGGCGGACGCGGCGGCGTAATGAGAGCGCAGAAAAAACAAGGAACACCCAGCGGCTGACAGCAGCTGCTGGGTGTTCGTGAACAGCCGCTTGTGCGGCGGGAGGAACGTCCATGAACACTATTTTTCAGACGCTGGTGTACCAGCGGGAAAAGGGCCTCGACGCGGTGCTGGCTACCATCTGTCTCTTATACACATCTGACGCTGCCGACGATCGCATAAGTGTAG
>URVR01000139.1 GCA_900551355.1 uncultured Eubacteriales bacterium
TCGAATCCGTCCACCAGCTCCAAGTTCATATGGGGGATTTCCCGAGTGGCCAAAGGGGACAGACTGTAAATCTGCTGGCAACGCCTTCGGTGGTTCGAATCCACCATCCCCCACCAAAAATACCGATTGTCCGTCAGGACGGTCGGTATTTTTATGCTCGCCGCCGTTGCGCGCCGCCGCCATTGCGTGTATAATAACTGCATTACGCGGTTTTCCGCGTCCTTTAAGGAGGAACGGCCATGAAACGCATATCCTGCCTGCTTCTTTCCCTGCTGCTGGCGCTGCTGTGCGCCTGCGGCGGCACCGATACGCATACGCCGTCCGACCAGACGGAGCCTGACGGCGGGGAGGGCCCCTCCGCCGTGCCGGCTGTCTGCGCCCTGTACTACGACTACGCCGGGCTGGAGGTCATCGCCCCCACCGACAGCAAGCTGCCGCTGGCCGCCGGAGCGTCCCACGGCGCACCGGACTACCTGCCCCTGTGGCACAACGGAGAATACGGCCAGCTGGCCGCCTCCGGTGGGGAGGGCTATACCGTCCCTGAGTTGACTGACGGCAGAGCCAGCGAGGAGGGTGCCTACGGACGGTTCTGCTGGAACGGCGAGCTGTACCACTGCATCCACATCAAAGCGGACAGCAGCTATGTGCCCAGCCTCTGCAGCACCTCCGGCGGCATCCTGTGGCTGGAGCTGTCCGGCGACTGCTGGGCCGACACCGGCTGGGATGAGATCGGCCACTTCGGCGGCTTTGACACGGTGGTCATCACCGGCAGCGGTACCCTGACCCTGTCCCAGCGGCTGGAGGCGGGCACCGGCAAGGAGAAGCTGCCCGCGCTGATCGTGGACGGCGTGGCCGTCGCCTGCCCGGAGGTCACCCTGACCGCCAACGCCGCGGCGGAGGACACCGCCAACCTGCTCCTGCTGTCCGGTTCCCTCACCGCCGACCGTGCCGCCGTCTCCGGCGACGTCTGTATCGCCGGCGGCACCGCCGACCTGGGGCTGCTGCTGGACTGCCCGCGTCTGGTGTGCCGCGGCGGCGAATGCGTCCTCCGGGAGGGCTGGGGCTTTACGGATGAAAACACCGCCGCCGTCCCCGCCGTCCTGCTCACCGGCGGCACGCTGACCGCCAACGTCTGGATGCCGGAGAATATCGTCTACCAGCTGTGGGAGGGCGCCATCACCGCCCCCGGCATCCGCTATTGGCCGGAGACCCATGTGCTCAGCGACGCCGTGACCATCGTCGATCCGCTGGATGCGGAGGCCGCAGACGAGTGAACATCTGTGCGCCGCCGCCCGAGAGGGCGGCGGCTTTTTGTCGCCCCCGAAACCAGTTTTCTTGTTGACGTGCCCAGCATATCACAAGATTCTTGTGATGTCAAGCATAAAATCTCAAGTTTCTTGTGATAATGGATTGACAAAACCAAGAAACTGGGTTAGGATAGAGTCAGAATTTGTCGAAAACCGGCGAGGAGGCGTTCCCATGAGTTTTTGTGAGCAGCTGCGCAAGCGGCGGGAGGAGCTGGGCATGACCCGCTCGGAGCTGGCGGACCGGCTGGGCGTCTCGCTCTCGGCGGTGGGCAACTACGAGACAGGCGTCAGCGCCCCCAAGGAGGAGGTGCTGCTGCGCCTGTTCGACGCGCTGAAGGTGGATCCCAACTATCTGTACCGCGGCAGCTTCCGCTGCGTCAGCGAGGCGCCCTCCGGCGAGGAGCTGCACCTGCTGGAGAAATACCGGCGTCTGCCGGTGACGGGCCGGCAGACCGTCCACACGCTGGTGGACGCCCTGGGCGTCATGGTGGAGGAGGAGCACCGCCTCCGTCCCCGGCAGGAGCGCCGCACCATCCCGCTGTACCAGTCCCCGGCGGCGGCGGGCTTTGCCGCCCCCGTGTTCGGCGAGGACTATACCCTCATCCCCGTGGAGGGAGAGGTGCCCCCCGGCGCGGAGCTGGCTGTCCGCATCCAGGGCGACTCCATGGCGCCCCACATTGCCGACGGCGCCGTGGTGTACGTCAACCACGATCCCCTGCAGAACGGCGACGTGGGCATCTTCTGCGTGGACGGCGACATGCTGTGCAAGCAGTACTGCCGGGACGGCTTCGGCATGGTCTACCTGTTCTCCCTGAACCGGGCCAGAGCCGATATGGACGTGGTCTTTCACCGGGGGAGCGGCCGCAGCCTCACCTGCTTCGGCCGCGTGATGCTCCACAACCTGCCCCTGCCGGAGCAGCACATGTAAACAAAAGAGAGGGCGCACGGCTCAGCCGTGCGCCCTCTTGCGCATCGTATCAGAGAATGAAGCCGCCGTCGGCGGTGAGCACCTGCCCCGTGATGAACGAGGCTCGGTCGCTGGCCAGAAACGCCACCGCCTCCGCGATGTCCTCCGGCGTGCCCAGACGGCCCAGCGGCGTCTCCTCCGCCAGCTGGGGCAGCACCTCCGGCGGCAGGGCGTCCAGCATGTCGGTGCGGATGACCCCCGGCGCCACGCAGTTGACCCGGATGCCGGTGGGGGCCAGCTCCGCCGCCAGCGAGCGGGTCAGCCCGATGAGCGCCGCCTTGGTGGCGGCATACGTCACCTCGCAGCTGGCGCCCCGCAGGCCCCAGATGGAGGAGATGTTGACGATGCAGCCCGCGTGCTGGTGCAGCATGTGGGGCAGCACCGCCTGCACGGTGTGGAACGCGCCGTCCACGTTGACGGAGAAGTAGCGGTGCCACAGCTCGTCCGTGATGTCCTGAAACAGGGCCTGGCCTGCCACACCGGCGTTGTTCACCAGCAGCGATACCGGGCCGAAGGTGTCCTCCACCCGATGCACCATGTCGTTGACCTGCTGCCGCTGGGACACGTCGGCCTGTACCGTCATCACCCGGCAGCCCGCCGCTGTCAGCTCTGCCGCCAGCGCCTCGGCGCAGTCCTGCCGCTCCCTGTAGTTGATGCAGACGGCGCAGCCCTCCGCTGCCAGCCTCCGCGCCACGGCGCGTCCGATGCCCCGGGATGAGCCGGTGACCAGTGCGATCCTCTCCATATGTTGACCATCTCCTTGCGCGTATTTGCCGCCAGTATAACAAATTTCCGGCACGATGGCAAGAAAAGTGTTGACAATAAGCCCGCTTTGCGGTAATATACTATCGTTGTCTGCGCGGTTAGCTCAGCTGGTAGAGCACATGCTTGACGTGCATGGGGTCACAGGTTCGAGTCCTGTACCGCGCACCATCGGGAACCCTTGAAACCACTTGGTTTCAAGGGTTTTTTCTTTGCCCAAAAGTGGATTTAGCCTTATTTTTAGCCTTATGAAGTCACCCGATAGAAACGGACTGGATAAATTGCTCCATCCGCTGTGCGCTATCTGGCTTCATTTGCTTCGTCACATGGCCATACACATCCAATGTGAAAGCAGCAGTGGCATGGCCGAGATTTTCCTGCACGGTTTTAATGTCGTCGCCGCTTTTGATGCAAGCAACCGCGTAGGTGTGGCGCAGGTCGTGAAAGCGGGTAGCTTGAGAGCCTATTTTTTTCACAATGCGCTTGAAGCAGTCATACACCGTGCGATAGGATAGATAGCCGCCCGTCTGATTGGAAAAGACAAGACCATTCTCCTGCCAGGCATCGCCCGCTTCCAGCCTCATACCGTTTTGTTTCAGCTTCTGCAAGCGAAACAGAAACACCACCGAGGGAGCCAGAGAGAGGCAGCGGGTACGGTTATTCTTCGGCGGAGAGAAATAATATTGTCCGCCCTTTTTCTGCTCTTTGCGGAGTTGGCGTTTCACTGTCACAATTCCGTTTTCAAGGTCAATATGCTCCCAGCCTAACCCAAGTATTTCACCCTCCCGCAGCCCTGTGAACAGCGCGATTTTGTAAAGGTATTCGTGGGGACTTCCCTGTACTTCTTTCAGAAATGCAGAAACCTGATCCTCCTCCAGCGGGTGCATTTCTTTTTTGATAACACGGGGAAGTGTACAGGCATCCGTCGGATTGACGCGCAGATAACCGATCAGCACCGCTTGCTGCATGGCCTTGTGAAAAACACCGTGAATATTCTTTACCGTCTTTCCCGAAAGGGGATTGACTGCCGGGTTGGTCGGAGAAACAAGCTGATTGTAAAAGTGCTGTACCGTATGGGTGTTCAGGGCTTCCAGCTTGATGTTCCCAAGACGCGGCGCAATGTATAACTCCACATTCTTCTTATAAAGATACGCCGTAGACGTTTTCACACCGCCGAGATAGTCCTGTGTCCAGATGTCCAGCCATTCTCCAACCGTCAGCTTACAGGGTGTTTTGTAGGTGCCATCGTCCAGCGACGCCGTGATCTGGCGCAGCTTCTGTGCCACTTCCTTCTGCGTCTTTCCGGTGATGCTGCGCTGGATCTGCTTGCCTGTACCGGGGTCGAAGCCCTCTGTGTAGCGCCCCTGCCAGTAGGTGTAGGTTTTTCCGT
>URVR01000140.1 GCA_900551355.1 uncultured Eubacteriales bacterium
TTCCTCTACGTCTCGTGGGCTCGGAGATGTGTATAAGAGACAGGTGCCGAACAGCTCCACACCGGCCTCAAAGCGATCCTCCACGAAATAGTCGTGGTAGGCCTTGCGGTTCTGCGCGGCGATCTTGATGCCGGACTTTTCCGTGGTGATCCCTCCTCTCCGGTGTGCGTGTCAGGTAGTATAGCACATTTTCCGGCGGGACGCAAGAGGGAGCGGGGGCTGGTATTTTGCCGCGGGGTGTGGTATACTGCGGGAAAACGGCGAAAGGAGCGCGCAATATGGATCTGACGGAAAAAACGGTGGACAGCCGGGAGGTATTCAAGGGCCGCATTATCCGGGTGCGGCTGGACACGGTGCGCCTGCCCAACGGGAAGGAGAGTACCCGCGAGGTGGTGGAGCACCCCGGCGGCGTGGGCATCCTGGCCATCGACGGGGAGGGCCGGGTGCTGCTGGTGCGCCAGTACCGCTACGCGCTGGGGCAGGTGCTGACGGAGATCCCGGCGGGCAAGCGGGAGCTGGGGGAGCCGCCCTTCGTCACCGCCCAGCGAGAGCTGCAGGAGGAGGTAGGCGCCGTCGCCGGAAGGTGGACGGAGCTGGGCACCCTCATCGCGTCGCCGGGCTGCTACGGCGAGACGCTGTACCTCTACATGGCGGAGGAGCTGCGCTTCGGGGAGACCCACCCGGACGAGGACGAGTTTCTGGAGCCGCTGCGCCTGCCCTTTGATGAGGCGGTGCGCCAGTGCATGGACGGCACGCTGACGGACGCCAAAACGGTGGCCGCTATCCTCAAGGGCAAAATTCTCCGGGCGCAGTAGCGGAAAAGCCTTGTTTTTCCGGACGGAATACGGTACACTGTCAGCAGGCGGCGGTGCCGCCGGGGGAGGTAGAGAGATATGTCGATGAGTACCAAGAAAAATATCGCCATCGTGCTGCTGGTGCTGTCCATGCTGCTGTGGGTGCTGCGGAAGATCAACGTCCTGTATATCCCGGGACTGAGCATGATCCTGCTGGCGCTGAGCATGGTGCTGGTGGGCGTGATGATGTTCCAGCTCAAGCAGAAAAAGAAGCTGGCGGGTACGCTGATCGTGGCCTTCGGCCTGTTCTGCGTCGTGGCGGCCATCATGGAGATCAAGGGCTACATGGCGGTCTGATAGCTGACAAAAAGGGACGTTCCGCGCCTCTGTGCGGGACGCCCTTTTTTGTCTGCGTACCCCCTTGACAAACGGGGGGAACGGCATTACAATGCGCCTAACGAACGTTAGTTAGATTTTGGAGGAGCCATGAAGCAGGAGGATACGAAGCGGAGGATCCTGGACAAGGCGCTGGAGCTGTTTTCCGCGCGGGGCTACGACGCCGTCAGCGTGGGCGAGATCGGCAGAGCCGTGGGCATCAAGGCCCCGTCGCTGTACAACCATTTCCCCAGCAAGCAGGCGATCTTCGAGGGCATCGTGGACGCCACGGCGGCGCAGTACGAGGCGGACACCGGGCGCATCGACATCCATGTGCAGGACGCGGCCCGGGACATCTCCGTGTTCACGGAGATCACGGAGGACGCGCTGCTGGACAAGGTGCGGCAGATCTTCGACTACTCTCTGCACAACGAGACCATCAGCCGTTTCCGGCGGATGATGACCCACGAGCAGTTCCGCTCGCCGGAGCTGGCGGAGCTGTACACCCACCGCTATGTGGAGCGGGTGACGGCGTATCACGCCGGGATCTTCCGCAGCCTTATGGCCGCCGGTCAGCTGCGGCAGGAGGATCCGGACACGCTGGCGCTGCTGTATGTGGCGCCGGTCATCACCCTCATCGGCATCTGCGACCGTCAGCCGGAAAAGGAGGCGGCGTGCCGGGAGAGGCTGGAGGCCCATGTGCGGCTGTTCTTCCGGACGTTTCAGGCGGAGAAGAAAGGAGACCTATGAAAAAAACTCTGATACAGAAGCTGGGCCTGCTGGCCACGGCGCTGGTGGTGCTGCTGTCCGTGGCATCGCTGACGGTGATCCTCATCGCCGGGCTCAGGGACCGCGCCCGCCGCACCGCGGCGGGCCTGCTGGCGGCGCTGAGCCTGCTGCTTCTTCCCGGCTGCGCGCCGTCGGGCGCCAGGGATCGCGCCCCCGTGCAGCCCCTGACATGCACCCAGCCTGCCGCGCTGTCCGGTATCACTCCCGCCGGCGGCGCGGCGGCCGCGGTGTGCTGGGCGTCCTACGAGACCAACGTCACCACCGTGCAGGTGGTGGACACATCGTCCGACACGGTAAAAGGCGAGATGACGCTGGACGGCGTGTGGGCGCTGAAGGAGCAGTCCTTCGCCGACCACCGGCTGGCGCTGTGTGACCGGGAAAACGGCATGTGGAAATTCTACTCCCCCTCATTGACAGAGCTGGGGACCATGCAGGCCGATGACATGGAGGGCTTTTTCTCCTACGAGGGGGACACCTATTATTATATCAGCGACCATGTGCTCTGCGCCCGGGACGTGTCCGGCGGTGCGGTGCGCCGCGTTCCGCTGGTGCTGGAGCTGCGGCTGCTGGATATCATGGCCTTTGACGCCGCCAACAGCCGCATGGTGGTGCAGTTCTTCCTGTCGCCCTACGGCAGCGAGTGCGGCACCGCCATCCTTGACCCGGCCACAGGGCAGCTCTCCATGCTGCGGCAGGAGCGGTATCAGGCGGCCTTCACCGGCGGCGACGGTCTGTGCCTGCTGTCCTTTGACGCCGGGCGCATGGGCTACAGCGCGCTGTACGGCAGCGGCGATCGCTTCTTCTTTACCGACGCCGGCGTGTTTCAGGATATCGGCGGCGACCTGTACGCCGTCAGCGGCGCGCCCTATCTGATGGGCGTGTCGGACAGCTCCGCATTGTACGCGCTGGATGACCAGCTCCACGTCTGCGCCCTGTCGGACTGCGGCGTGGACGGGCAGATGTTCAGCGTCCGCTGGCTGCCTGACGCGGCGGTGCTGCTGGGCGGCGTCTATCAGAACGGCGCCTTCCGGCTGTACGTCATAGACCCGGCCCAGCTGTCCTTTACGGAGGTGCCCGGCGCTGCGGCGGCGGACGCGCCCCTGACGGTGGACGACGCGCTGGCCCAGGCCTACTGGAACACCTCCGACAGCGCGCCGGTGGCGGAGAGCCTGCAGGAGGCCCGGCAGTACGCCGACACGCTGGAGAGCCGCTACGGCATCCGCGTCCTGCTGTCCGACCAGTGCCGGGATGCCGCCGCCCTCTGCGACCGCGCCATCGCCCTGACGGATACCATGGACGCCGGGGAGGAGCTGGCCGCCGTCAATACGGCGCTGGACGCGCTGTCTCGGACGCTGTCCCTGTATCCCGACGGCTTCACGGCCCAGTTCCGCAACGGCGTGGGCGAGGGCGGCCTGCGCATCCTGCTGGTCAGCGCTATCGCCAGCGACTACGGCGTGGTGGGCGTCACCTACGAGAGTGCCGACTGGCAGAACATCGCGCTGGACATCCGTATGTCCGACAGTCTGGACAGTCTGATCTGCCACGAGCTGTGGCACGCCACGGAAAACCACATCCTCTCCCGGGACTACGCCGCCATTGATCCGGACACCTGGGACGCCCTGAACCCGCCGGGCTTCACCTACTGCGGGGACGCCACCCTCAGCAATGACCTCCGCCAGTGGACGCTGTACAGCTGCGCCCCGGAGGATGTCTGCTTCGTGGACGGCCACGCCTGCGTGGACGCACGGGAGGACCGTGCCCGCATCATGGAGTACTTCATGGCGCACGAGGACGCGGCGCAGCTGCTGATCGAGTCCCCCGTCATCCGGCAGAAGCTGCAGATCATGTGCGATGCCGTGCGGAACAATTTCGATACCGCCGGCTGGGGGCAGGTGCGCTGGGAGCGCCTGCTCTGACCCCTGTACAAAGAAAAAGGCGTGCCGCCCACCGGGCGGCACGTCCTTTGTCTGTGCGCTTATTCCGCAATATGCTGCTGCCAGCGCCACGCGTCGCGGCACATGTCCTCCACGGACTTTTCCGCCCGCCAGTGCAGCATCCGGGCGGCCTTTTCCGTCCCGGCGTAGCACGCCGCCACATCGCCGGGCCGCCGGGGCGTGACGACGTAGGGAATGGTCACGCCGTTGGCGCGCTCGAAGGCGTGTACCAGCTCCAGCACGCTGGTGCCCCGTCCGGTGCCCAGATTGAACACCTCCGTGCCGGTGTGGGCCTCGGCATAGCCCAGCGCCGCCACATGGCCCCGGGCCAGATCCATCACATGGATGTAGTCCCGGACGCCGGTGCCGTCCACCGTGGGATAGTCGTCGCCGAACACACTGAGCTTTTCCCGGATGCCCGCCGCCACCTGGGTGATGTAGGGCATCAGGTTGTTGGGCACGCCGTCTGTCTCTTATACACATCTGACGCTGCCGACGATCGCATAAGTGTAGATCT
>URVR01000141.1 GCA_900551355.1 uncultured Eubacteriales bacterium
CGAGATTCCTCTACGTCTCGTGGGCTCGGAGATGTGTATAAGAGACAGCGGCCATACAGGGTGACGCGGTGGCCGATATGGTCCAGGTACCAGGTGATGAGGGAGCCCCACCGCCCGCAGCCGATGACTGTGATATCCATAGTTGCTCCTTTTGCAGAGAAGCCTCCCGGAGCGTGCCCCGGGAGGCTGTCGGCGCTTTATTTGACGATCAGGGTTTTGCCGTCCATCTCCGGCGGGCAGGCAAGGCCCATCACATCCAGAATGGTGGGGGCAATGTCGGCCAGACGGCCCGGACGCAGCTCCGTGCCGGCGCCGCAGAGGATGAAGGGCACCAGATTGGTGGTGTGAGCGGTCATGGGGCTGCCGTCGGGCTGCTTCATGTCCTCGGCGTTGCCGTGGTCGGCGGTGACCATGGCGATGCCGCCCATCTTCAGGGTGGCCTCCACCACGCGGCCCACGCAGGTGTCCACCGTTTCCACCGCCTTGATGGCGGCTTCCAGTACGCCGGTATGGCCCACCATGTCGCAGTTGGCGAAGTTCAGGATGATGACGTCATAGGCGCCGGACTCGATGCGCTCCACGCACTTGTCGCAGACCTCCACAGCGCTCATCTCAGGCTGCAGGTCGTAGGTGGCTACCTTGGGGGAGGCCACCAGCACCCGGTCCTCACCGG
Organism: uncultured Eubacteriales bacterium; assembly: GCA_900551355.1. Classification (GTDB taxonomy): domain Bacteria; phylum Bacillota; class Clostridia; order Oscillospirales; family Oscillospiraceae; genus Vescimonas. Next base: position 674 of record URVR01000141.1, read on the forward strand.
GGTACTGCTTCTCCACACCGCCGTTGAAGAAGAACGTCACATGGGCGTACTTCTCCGTCTCCGCGATGCGCAGCTGGGTCATGCCCATGCTGCTGAGGTACTCGCCCAACCCGTTCTTCACGGCGATGCGGGGCCACGCCACCAGTACGTTGGGCATGGAGGCGTCGTACTCCGTGTTGCACACATAGGTGGTGGGGAAGTACTCCCGCTGGAAGCCGTCAAAGTCGGGGTCCACGATGGCGCGGGTGATCTCCCGGGCCCGGTCGGGGCGGTAGTTGAAGAAGATCACGCTGTCGTTGTCGCTGATGGTGCCCTCGCTGTCGCACACCACCGGCTCCACGAACTCGTCGGTGACGTTGTTGGCGTAGCTGCGGGCCACAGCGTCCACGGGGTCGGCGTTGTGGTTGCCCTCGCCGTACACCATGGCGTCATAGGCCATCTGCACACGCTCCCAGCGCTTGTCGCGGTCCATGGCGTAGTAGCGGCCCATGACCGTGGCGATCTTACCCACGCCCAGCGCGGCGCATTTGTCGGCCAGCGCCTGCACGAAGCCCTTGCCGCTGGTGGGGGACACGTCCCGCCCGTCCAGGAAGCAGTGGATATACACGCGGCGCAGCCCCTTGTCCTTTGCCATCTGCAGCAGTGCGTACAGGTGGTCGATATGGGAGTGTACGCCGCCGTCGGACAGCAGGCCGTACAGGTGCAGACTGGAGCCATTTTGCAGGCAGTTGTCCATGGCCTTGTTGTAGGCCTCGTTTTTGAAGAAGCTGCCATCCTCGATGGCGCGGCTGATGCGGGGCAGGTCCTGGAACACCACGCGGCCGCCGCCGATATTGGTGTGACCCACCTCGCTGTTGCCCATCTGCCCGGCGGGCAGACCCACGTCCAGCCCGCTGGCGGACAGGGTGGTGTGGGCGTAGTCACGGAGCAGGCCGTCCAGCACCGGGGTGTTGGCCAGCGTGACGGCGTTGTCGTCCGCCGGCGGCGCGATGCCGAAGCCGTCCATGATGATGAGAGTCGTCGGAGTCTTGTTCATGCCTTCCTCCTGTTGGGTTCAGTCCTGATTGGCGGCGTTGATGATCTCCACGAAGTCCGCGGCGTTCAGGGCCGCGCCGCCGATAAGGCCGCCGTCGATGTCGGGCTGGCCCAGCAGCTCCGCTGCGTTGGCGGGCTTCATGGAGCCGCCGTACTGGATGGTGATGGAACGGGCAATGCGGGCGCCGTACAGGTGGCGCACGGTGGTGCGGATGAAGGTGCAGACCTCGGCGGCCTGCTCGGCAGTGGCGGTCTTGCCGGTGCCGATGGCCCACACAGGCTCATAGGCGATGACGCACTTGCGCAGCTTCTCGGCGGGGACGCCAGCCAGCGCGGACTTCACCTGCAGGGCGATAAGCTCCATGGTGATGCCCAGCTCGCGCTGCTCCAGGGTCTCGCCCACGCAGATGATGGGGTGCAGACCGGCCTCCAGCGCGGCCAGCACCTTCTTGTTGACGATGAGATCCGTCTCGCCGAAGTACTGACGGCGCTCGGAGTGGCCGATGATGACGTACTTCACGCCCAGATCCTTCAGCATGTCGGCGGACACCTCGCCGGTGTAGGCACCGGACTTCTCAAAGAACACGTTCTGTGCGCCCACGGACACGCGGGCATCCTTGAACGCCTTGATGGCGGTGGAGATGTTCACGGCGGGGACGCACACCACCACGTCACACCACTTGGCCTTGGGCAGCAGGGCCTTCAGCTCCTCGGCGAACTTCTTGGTCTCGCTGGCGGTCTTGTTCATCTTCCAGTTGCCGGCGATGATGGTCTTACGGTATCTGCGATTCATAACTCGTTTACTCCTCTGTCTTTCAAAAAACTCAATATATCGCTGCAAATATTACTTTGATACGATCGGATGTAAAGGGGGAATGCCTCCCCCGTCAAGGGCCTTTACTTGTCCAGCAGGCAGGCCACGCCGGGCAGCTCCAGACCCTCCAGGAACTCCAGGGAGGCACCGCCGCCGGTGCTGATGTGGGTGATCCTGTCAGCGAAGCCCATCTGCTCCACCGCCGCGGCACTGTCGCCGCCGCCCACGATGGTGACGGCGCCGCTGTCGGCCAGCGCCTGCGCCATGGCACGGGTGCCGGCGGCAAAGTTATCAAATTCAAATACGCCCATGGGGCCGTTCCACACCACGGTGCCCGCGCCCTTTACGGCATCGCAGAACACCTTGATGGTGTCGGGGCCAATGTCCATGCCCTCCCAGCCGTCGGGGATGGCCATGGTGCTGACCACCTGCCGCCGGGCGTCGTTGGAGAAGCCGTCCGCCGCCACGGTGTCGGTGGGCAGCAGCAGCTTCACGCCGTTCTTTCTGGCCTTTTCGATCATCTCCCGGGCGTAGTCCAGCTTGTCGTCCTCGCACAGACTCTTGCCGATGGAGCCGCCCTGTGCCTTGGCGAAGGTATAGGCCATGCCGCCGCCGATGATGATGGTGTCGGCCTTGTCCAGCAGGTTGTTGATGACGCCGATCTTGTCGCTGACCTTGGCACCGCCCAGCACCGCCACAAAGGGGCGCTTGGGGTCGTTCAGCGCGCCGCCCATGACCTCCAGCTCCTTGGCCACCAGCAGGCCGGACACGGCGGGCAGATACGCCGCCACACCGGCGGTGGAGGCGTGGGCACGGTGCACGGTGCCGAAGGCATCGGACACATACAGCTCCGCCATGGAGGCCAGCTCCTTGGCAAATTCGGGGTCGTTCTTCTCCTCGCGGGGGTCGAAGCGCAGGTTCTCCAGCAGCATGATCTGGCCGCCCTGCAGCGCCGCGGCCTTGGCCTTGGCGTCCTCGCCCACGATGTCCTTGGCGAAGATGACCTCCTGCCCCAGCAGCTCGCTGAGACGCTGGGCCACAGGGGCCAGGCTCAGTTTGGCCTTCCACTCGCCCTTGGGCTTGCCCAGATGGGAGCAGGCGATGACCGCCGCCTTCTGCTCCAGCAGGCAGCGGATGGTGGGCAGCGCCGCCACAATGCGCTTGTCGCTGGTGATGGCACCGGTCTCCTTGTCCTGGGGCACGTTGAAATCGCAGCGCAGCAGGATCTTTTTGCCGGCAACGTCCACGTCCAGAATGGTCTTTTTATTGTAGTTCATACGGATGCATCTCCTTTTGAAAATATATCAGTGTGCAGACGCCATCTCGCCCTCGCCGGTCAGACCGGGGAAGCCGTTCTGCCGCAGGGCCTCGTAGGTCAGGATGGCCACGGAGTTGCTGAGGTTCAGGCTGCGGGCCTCCGCGCGCATGGGCAGGCGGAGGCACCGGTCATAGTGAGCCGTGCGGAACGCCTCCGGCAGGCCCGCCGTCTCCTTGCCGAAGAACAGCCAGCAGTCCGGCGAGAACCGGGCCTGGGTATAGTCCTGCGGCGCCTTGGTGGTGGCCAGCCACAGATCGGCGGCGGCCTCCGGGTTCCGGCGGAAGAAGTCGTCCAGCCCGTCGTAGTCCCGGACGGTCACCAGATGCCAGTAGTCCAGCCCCGCCCGCTTCACGGCACGGTCGGAGATGTCGAAGCCCAGCGGCCGGATGAGATGCAGCGAGCATCCCGTGGCGGCGCAGGTGCGGGCGATGTTGCCGCAGTTCTGCGGAATCTCCGGCTCGACCAGCACGATGTTGAGCATGACAGCCGCCTCCCTTCTCCGGCGGGCTGCGGCCTGTCTCTTATACACATCTGACGCTGCCGACGATCGCATAAGTGTAGATC
>URVR01000142.1 GCA_900551355.1 uncultured Eubacteriales bacterium
GCGTCAGATGTGTATAAGAGACAGCCCGTGGACAGGCCCGGCAGCGTCTTGCCGCCGCTGGCGGTCAGCTCCGCCAGATGGGCCATCACGTCCTGCAGCACCATGCCCACCGTCACCATGTTCTGGGCGCTGCGTCCCCGGCGGATGGCGTACACCTTCTGCTCCGCCGACTCCAGCATGTCCCCGGCGGTGCCGGTGCCCTCCTGCACCATGGCGGTGATGCTGCCGGCAGCGGACGCCACCTGCCGCATCAGCGACTTGTCCAGCACGATCTGCACATATTCCATAACGTTGGCACTGGTGGGCGTCACGTCCATCAGCTGCAGCAGATAGTCTCTTGTATTGTCGTTATAGACGCCGTTCTTCTCCATCTCCCCCGCCACGGTGACGCCGTCGATGGGCCGGGAGTAGACGAACATATGATAGATGGTCTCAAAAATATCGCGGTTGGCCCGCAGATAGAAGTCCTCCGGCTGCAATTTGTCCATGACGTCCTTGATGCAGTCGGGGTCGATGAGCATGGAGCCAAGCACCGCCTGCTCCGCCTGAGGCGAATGGGGTGCCTGCCGCAGCAGCAGCTCGTCCGCAGCCATATACGGGCCTCCTCTCCGTGATGATGCAGGTGATTACTTCTCCTCAATGACCAGCACGTACACCGTGCCGCTGACCTCAAAGCCCAGCTTGGCCTTGACCTCGTAGCTGCCGAAGCTCTTGATGGGCTGCTCCAGCACCAGCTTCTTGCCGTCCACGTCCATGCCGAACTGCTCCTTCAGGGCGCCGGAGATCTCCTTGCCGGTGACGGCGCCGAACAGCTTGCCGCCCTCGCCGCCCTTGGCCGCGATCTTCACCTGGCAGCTCTTGAGCTTCTCGGCGATGGCCAGTGCCTCCGCCTTGGCCTCCGCGTCCGCCTTGGCCTTGGCCTTGGCCTGCAAATTCATGGTGTTCACCGCGTCGGGGGTGGCCTCCACCGCCAGGCCCTTGGGCAGCAGGAAATTGCGGGCATAGCCCTCCGCCGCCTCGATGAGCTGGCCCTTCTTGCCCTTGCCCTTCACGTCCTGCTTCAGAATGACTTTCATGGTGCTCTATCTCCTTTTCGTCAGTTTTCAAAGTAACGGTCGATGGCCTCCAGCAGCTTTGCCTTGGCCTCGTCCACCGAGATGTTGTCCGCCTGTCCGCCGGCGGTGGTGGAATTGCCGCCGCCGCCCAGCGCCTCCAGGATGACCTGCACGTTGATCTCGCCCAGGGACCGGGCGGACATGTATACGCCGTCGCCCTTTTTGTACAGGACGATGGACGCCTTGATGCCCCGGATGGTCAGCAGCTCGTCGGCGGCCTTGGCGGCCGTCACCCGGTCGCATTCCTCCTCCAGCGCCACCACGGCGATGTCATCGTGGTACAGCTCCGCCTGCCGGATGATGGCGTACCGGTCGATCATGGACTGCAGATCCCCTTGGAACAGCCGCTGCACGTCCTGCGTGTCGGCGCCCAGCCGCCGCAGGTAGGCCGCCGCCTCGAAGGTGCGGCCGCCGGTGCGGTTGGTAAAGTTCTTCGTATCCAGCACGATGCCCGCCAGCAGCGCCTCCGCCTCGCATTTCAGCACGTCGGACGGCTCCAGCAGGTACTGCATCAGCTCCGCCACCAGCTCACTGGCGGAGGAGGCATACGGCTCGTGGTAGTTCAGCGCCATCTTCTCGATGTAGCTGCTGCCCCGGCGGTGGTGGTCGATGACCGCCACCCGGTTGCAGGTCTCCAGCATCTCCTCGGACTCCACGCTCTCCGGCCGGTTGGTGTCCACCACCACCAGCAGCGCGCCGGGCTGGCACTTCAGGAACGCCTCGCCGCCGGAGATCAGCACCCCGGCATACTCCGGCTGCTCCAGCATCCTCCGGATCAGCGGATGGGCGGCGTTGTTCTCGGTGTCTATGACGATCTGGCACTTCTTGCCCCGCTTCCGGGCGATGCAGTACACGCCCATGGCCGCGCCCACGGAGTCCATGTCCGCGTACTTGTGGCCCATGACGTACACCTGCTTGGCATCGTCGATCAGCTCGCCCAGGGCGTTGGCCATGACCCGGGACTTCACCTTCGTCCGCTTCTCCGTGGTCTTGCTGCGCCCGCCGTAGAACTCAAAATTCACCCGGTCCTTCACTACGGCCTGGTCGCCGCCGCGGCTGAGGGCCATCTCCAGCGCCAGGGAGGCGTTCTTGAACAGCTGGTCAAAGCTGTCCTCGTCCCGTCCCACGCCGATGGACAGCGTGGCGGACACGCCCTCGCCGGCCTGCACCTGCCGTACCTTCTCCAGCACGTCGAACTTGCTCTCGGTGTAGCCGCCGTAGTCCTTCTCCTCGAATACGAACAGATACCGGTCCCGGTCGTAGCCCAGCAGCAGCCCGCCGGAGTCCGCCGCCCAGTTGTTCAGCTGCTCCTCCAGCGCCGCCAGCACCGCCGAGCGTTTGCTCTCCGGGCAGGCCTTCATCAGCTCCTCGTAGTTGTCCACCATGAGGATGGCCACCAGCGGCCGGGTCATCTCCAGCGTCTGGCGCATCTCCTCGCTGTCGGTGACATCCATCCAGTAGGTGGTGGCCAACGGGTTCTGATCCCGCTGCATCTCCTCGGGATGGCTCAGCGCGCCGAACACCCGGTAGATCCGTCCGTTCCAGTGGAACAGCTCCGGGTACTCCCGCTTGCCCTCCAGCAGCCAGCGATAGCTGAAATCGGGCACCGCCGTGTCCACCAGCATCTCAAAGATCTTCTCCTTCTGGCTGGTGAGCTGCAGGAACATATCGTTGCTCCACAGCACCTCGCCGGTGGTGGCGTCGAACACCAGCATGGGCAGCGGTGCGTACAGCATATTGCTGGAGCGTGCGGAGTCCATACCGCCGGAAACCCGGTCCATGTACTGCCGCACGGAGGCCTGGGCCATCTTGTTGCGGCGGCTGCCCACCAGCAGCACCACCACGGCCACCGCCGCCTCTCCCAGCGCCAGCAGCGGCTCAAAGGGGATGGTCACGATGACGAAGGCGATGAGGCACATGCCGTACAGCGCCATATTCGTGCGGAATCCGCGGATGATCTTTTTGCTCAAAAGGCGTTCCTCCTCCCGGTACAGGAATACGAAAGGCGTCCCTTCTCTTGGTGATGGGAACACGTCTCCAATTTAATATAGCAATTGATTATAGCACAGAATTTCCCCGCCGACAATAGCGGCTTTGCGGAAAAATCCGTCGAACGCCGTCGGATCCCGCCGGTTTTTGTCTCTTTTCCGCCGCTGTCGAAGGCTGTCGGCAAGTTGGGGGTGTACAAACGCCGGAAAGTGTGGTATACTTTGTGAAAAGCGCAGAAAAATGCGCGTCTTTTTTGGTTGTTTCGCAGAGCGTGTGCCTGCGATCACATAGAAAAAAGAGGGCAACCTCTTACAAACCATCCACAGTAGCGGCTGGGCGACACTCCGCTCTCCCTCCGGCGATGCAGGGCCGGACAGCGGGCGGACCGCCTTTATTTTGCTGCGGCCATTTTCCGCCCTGCCGGGCTGTGCGGTATCTGTACAAGCAAAGGAGTATTTGACATTTATGGCAGAAAAACTGAAGATTATCCCCCTGGGCGGCCTCAACGAGATTGGCAAGAACATGACCGCCTACGAGTACGGCGGCGAGATCATCGTCGTGGACTGCGGCATGGCCTTCCCCGGCGATGACATGTACGGCATTGACTGCGTCATCCCCGACGTCAGCTATCTGGTGAAGAACCACAGCCGCCTGCGGGGCATGTTCATCACCCACGGGCACGAGGACCACATCGGCGCCATCCCCTATGTGCTCAAGCAGATCAACACCCCCATCTACTGCACCCGCTTCACCGCCGGGCTCATCAAGCTGAAGCTGCAGGAGCACGGTCTGGTGAACTCCACCAAGCTCATCACCGTGGAGGCCGGCCAGACCGTGAAGGCCGGCAAGTTCCAGGTGGAGTTCCTCCATGTGAACCACTCCATCGCCGACTCCGCGGCCTTCGCCATCCACACCCGGATGGGCACCATCGTCCACACCGGCGACTTCAAGATCGACTCCACCCCCATCGACGGTGAGGTCATCGATCTGGCCCGCTTCGGCGAGCTGGGCAAGCAGGGGGTGCTGGCGCTGCTGGCCGACTCCACCAATGTGGAGCGTCCCGGCTATACCCTGAGCGAAAAGGCCGTGGGCGCCACGTTCAAGCGGCAGTTCACCGGCTGCGACAAGCGCATCATCGTCACCACCTTCGCCAGCAACGTCCACCGCATCCAGCAGGTGCTGGACGCCGCGGCGGCCTGCGGCCGCAAGGTGGCCGTCACCGGCCGCAGCATGGAGAACATTATGAAGGTCTCCACGGAGCTGGGCTATATGAAGGTGCCCAAGAACACGCT
>URVR01000143.1 GCA_900551355.1 uncultured Eubacteriales bacterium
GTCGGCAGCGTCAGATGTGTATAAGAGACAGGCCCGTAGCAGGCCACCACCTCCCCCGCGCCCACGGTCAGGGCGTTGAAGGCGTAGGCGGGCCAGAAGGCCGCGGACGCGCCGGCCTGCTCATAGGACAGCACCAGACCCACCAGTACCATGTTGGCCAGCACCGGCGGCAGCGGCGCCAGCCACTTCTTTTTGCACCGGGCGGTGAGCAGGGCGGCCAGCAGCGTGGCGGCGGAGCCCACCACGATGTCCAGGATGCCGTAGGGGCTGAGAAGGTTGGCGATGAGGCAGCCCACGCCCAGGCCCCACGCCGTCTCCGGCAGCAGGAAGGGCAGGACGCACAGCGCCTCGGAAAAGCGGCACTGGATGGGGCCGTAGGTGATGCCGAACACAGAGCCGAAAATGCTCAGGACGGCGTATGCCGCGCCGACGATGGCGGCGCAGGTCAGTTGACGGGTATGCAGCTTCACGGGTTTGTATCCTCCTCATAGGTGTACCAGCCGTCAGCGGCGGCGGCAAAGCCCTCCGCCTCCATGGCGGCGGTAAGCGCGGCATCAGCGGGGGCGCCGGTATCGTCTGTCAGCGTTACCTGCACGGCGTCGTCCCGCCTGCCGGCGACGGTAAGGGTATAGCCCTGGGCCGTCAGGGTATCGGCGGCGCGGGCAAGGGCATCGTCCATGGCGGACGACGGCGCGGCGGCGTACTCCGTGTCATGGCGGGGTACTTTGCCGGTGGTATCGGTATCATCGACAGTATCGGCGGGGGCGGTGTCCGCGTTTCCGGCGCTGCCGCTTCCCTCGCCGGTATCCGCGCCGTTTTTCTGCTGGGCGATATTCTGGGACGCATTTCCCTCCGGCGCACCGGAGGCCGGAGGCGCGCTCTGCATCACCGTCTGCTCATCGGCGGCACCGGTGTCGGCCGCAGCCATGTCATAGGAATCCTTGCTGCCGAGGCCGCCGCTGCGCAGCAGCGGGATCAGCGCTGCGGCCACCACCAGGCAGGCGGCGGCAGACACCAGCCACCGGCGGTACGGGGCGGGCGTCTTCTTCTGCTGGGGTGTTTCGGCCACTCTGGCCATGACGCGGTCTGTGAAGCCGGCGGGGGGCAGCGCCTCCGATGCCAGCGCTTCGCGCAGGTCCTTGTCAAATTCATCGAACTTGGGGGTCATCGCTGTCCCTCCTCTCCTGCCGATTTGACGGGGGCGGCGGCGGAAAGGTTCCCGGCACCGGACAAGATCTCCTTCAGGCGGGCCTTGGCCCGGCTGATGCGGGATTTTACCGTGCCCTCGCTGACCGCCAGCGCCACGGCGATCTCGCTGTAATCCAGCTCCTGCATGTAGCGCAGCAGCAGCACCTGACGGTGCTCCTCCGACAGGGCGGACAGCGCGGCGCGGACGGCGGTCTGCGTCTCGCTGCGCTCCGCCGATTCCTGGGGCGTGTCGCCGCCGTCCGGCAGCTCCACCCCGTCCAGATCGTCGGTGTCCCGGTGGCGCTTCTCCCGACGGAGGCAGTCGATGGCGGCGTTGGTGGTCAGGCGGTACAGCCAGGTGGAGAAGCGGCTGTCGCCCCGGAAGCGGGGCAGGCCGCGCCATGCGGCCAGGAACGCCTCCTGCGCCGCGTCCTCCGCCAGCGCCGCGTCGCCGCCGCACATCCGCAGCGCCAGACGGTACGCCGGGGCCTGATACGTCTCCACCAGCTGGCGGAAGGCGTCCTGGTCGCCCTGTCCGGCGCGGCGGATCAGTTCTCTTTCATCCCTCATCGCAAATCCCTCTGCACGCCCGCCGACACCCGGTACACATCCTCCAGCGTGTCCATGCGGACGATCTGCTCCTTATAGTAATTGGCGTGGCTGACGCCCTTGAGATACCAGCAAAGCTGCTTGCGGGCCTCCAGCACGGCGATATGCTCGCCCTTGTCGGCGGCGGACAGCTCCACCTGACGCACCGCCGTGGCCCACCGCTCCGCCAGCGGCGGCAGGGGCGGCACGGGCTGGCACGCCAGGGCGGCCTGGGCCTGTTGGAACAGCCACGGATTGCCGAAGCAGCCCCGTCCGATCATGGCCATGTCCGCGCCGGTGAACGACAGGATGCGGACGGCGTCCTCCGCCGTGAACACATCGCCGTTGGCGATGACGGGCACCTGCACCGCCTGCTTCACCTCGCGGATGGTGGTCCAGTCCGCCTGACCGGCGTACATCTGGGTGCGGGTGCGGCCGTGGACCGTGATGGCGCTGACCCCCGCCTGCTCCAGCATTTTCGCCAGCTCCACGGCGTTGATGCTGCCCTTGTCCCAGCCGCGGCGCATTTTCACCGTCACCGGCACGGGGCTGGCCTTCACCACCGCCTCGGCGATGCGGGCGGCCTTTTCCGGGTCCTTCATCAGGGCGGAGCCGTCGCCGTTGGCCACCACCTTGCCCACCGGGCAGCCCATGTTGATGTCGATGAGCGCCGCGCCGGACACCTCCGCCGCGATCTGGGCGGCCTCCGCCATGCACTGGACGTCGCTGCCGAAGATCTGGGCGGCGGCGGGACGCTCGTTGTCCGCCAGCTTCAGGAGGCCGCGGCTCTTTTTGTCCTGATAGCACAGAGCCTTGGCGCTGACCAGCTCGGTGCAGCTCATATCGGCGCCCAGCTCCCGGCAGATCTGACGGAAGGCCAGATCCGTGACGCCGGCCATGGGGGCCAGATACAGCTTTCCGGGGATGTTGACAGTTCCGATGTACATGGGGTGCTCCTTTTCTCGCAGGTTTGGCGGTGCGGCTTTGAAAGTGTATTGTACCACAAAAAGTTTCTGTTGACAATCCGCTTTAACTGTGTATACTGTGTATATACAGTTTGCACAAGGAGGCCTCTTATGCAGCTATACATCGACAACCGCAGCGGCGCGCCCATCTACGACCAGATCTACAGCCAGATCAAGGACGCCATCCTGTCCGGACAGGTGGCCGAGGGCGAGGCGCTGCCCAGCATACGGGCGCTGGCCAAGGATCTGCGCATCAGCGTCATCACCACCAAGCGCGCCTACGACGAGCTGGAAAACGAGGGGTTCCTCTACACGCTGCCCGGCAAGGGCTGCTTCGTGGCGGAGCGCAGCACGGAGCTGCTGCGGGAGGAAAATCTGAAAAAGATCGAGACGTACATGCAGGACATCCGGCGGCTGGCCGCGGCCTGCGGTCTGTCGGACGGTGAGCTGGCGGATATGTGGCGTTTGCAGAAGGAGGATACGGAATGAACGCACTGGAAATACACGGGCTGACAAAGCAGCGGGGCAGCTTTGCCCTGCAGGGGCTGGAGCTGACGCTGCCGGCGGGGTGCATCATGGGCCTTATCGGTGAGAACGGCGCTGGGAAGTCCACCACCATCCGGCTGATACTGGACAGCCTGCGGCGGGACAGCGGCACCGTCGCCGTCTACGGGAAGGACAACCGCGCCCTCACCGCGCTGGAGCGGGAGGACATCGGCGTGGTGCTGGACGAGGTGGGTCTGCCGGAGTATCTGAACGCGGCACAGATCGGCCGCATGATGGCGGGCATCTTCACCCGCTGGCAGCCGGAGGTGTATGCCGAGTACCTGCGGCGGTTCGGGCTGCCGGCGGATAAGTCCTTCAGGGACTACTCCCGGGGCATGAAGATGAAGCAGGGGCTGGCGGCAGCGCTGAGCCATCAGCCGAAGCTGCTGCTGTTGGACGAGGCTACCTCCGGGCTGGACCCGGTGGTGCGGGACGAGATCCTTACCATCTTCGAGGATTTCACACGGGATGAGAGCCACGCGGTGCTGCTGTCCAGCCATATCGTCAGCGATCTGGAGAAGATCTGCGACTATATCGCGTTCCTGCACCGGGGGCGGCTGCTCCTGTGCGAGGAAAAGGACCGGCTGGCGGAGGAGTACGGCATCCTGCGGGGCGGGGCGGATGGCCTCGACCCGGCGGCGGTGTGCGGAAAGCGCGCCACCCCCTACGGCACGGAGTATCTGGTGCGGCGCGGCGCTGTGCCGGCCGGGACGACCCTGGGACAGGTGGGCATCGAGGAGCTGTTCGTGTTCATGGCGAAGGAGGCGTGAGATGAAGGGATTATTTTATAAGGAAACCCGCTGTCTGTGGCAGTACGGGAAGTCGTATATCCTGCTGGTGGCCGTGTTCTTCGGGCTGGCGATGATCAACAGTGACGGACCTGTCTCTTATACACATCTGACGCTGCCGACGATCGCATAAGTGT
>URVR01000144.1 GCA_900551355.1 uncultured Eubacteriales bacterium
GATCTACACTTATGCGATCGTCGGCAGCGTCAGATGTGTATAAGAGACAGTTCGTGGGCAGCGGCTGCGCCGTGTCCCAGGCGTCGGCGGACATCATGCTGGGCATGGTCATCGGCCGTCCCAAGGACGAGGCTCTCCATCTCTGTGATCTGTTCCAGCGGATGATCCGCGGTGAGGCCACGGAGGACGAGATCGACCAGCTGGAGGAGGCCGGCGCCCTGCGGGATGTGGCCCACATGCCCGCCCGCGTCAAGTGCGCCATGCTGGGCTGGCGGACGCTGGGCGAGGCCCTCCGCGGCAAAAACGACAAGGCCGATTGACACCGCTGCTTTTCTCTCATCATACAGCAAGGGACGGATATGCGAAAACGCATATCCGTCCCTTGCTGTTTCTGTTCAGTTTTCCATCATACTCCCGGCGAACCGCGCCGCCTCCTCCGCGATATGGGGCAGCTTCACAAGGCTGCCCCGCTCGTTGGCCGTCTCCAGCAGGCAGAAGTGGGGCGGCAGGAAGAAGGACTTGTTCATATTCAGCGCCGAGATCAGCTGCCGCGCCAGCAGATCGCCGCCGGAGTAGCCGGACACCACCAGCCCGAACAGCCGCTTATCGTAGAACCGGCTTTGCCGGAACAGTGCCGTCATCCGGTTGACGCAGGCCGTCAGGTTGGCCGCCAGCGCGTCGTTGTAGTTGGCGCACAGCATCACCAGCGCGTCGCACCGCCGGATGGCGGGGTAGACCTCCTCCACCATAGGGCCGCCGTAAAAGCAGCCGCCCTGCTCCCCGAAGTGGAGGCAGGCGGTATAGCTGCACCCGTTGCAGTCGGCCATGGTGCCGTTGCGCAGGCAGATCTCCTCTACCTCCACCGTATCCGGCAGGGCGCTTTTCACCAGCTCCCACAGCGCCAGCGTGTTGGAGGTGCTGCGCTGGGAGGCGTGGAGCGCCAGAATGTGCCGGATAGGCGCGGGCTTCTCCCAGCCGCTGAGCCGCCCGATCAGTTCGGCCACGGCGGCGTGGAACGCCGTGACCTCATCGGTGCCGCCGATCTGGGCCTGCGTCCGGAAATTCCGCAGGGAACCGGTGGTCTCCACCAGCGGCCGTCCGATAAACGCGCAGCCGGACTGGTTGGCGGCGAACACCATGTCCCGCGCCACGTCCTTGGTATAGAACTCCCCCACGCCCGTGACCACCAGCCCCGCCACGCAGCCGCGCAGCAGCGTCAGGCTCCGGCGCAGGCGAGAGAGCATCCGGTAGTAGGACTCGTTGCAGCCGCCCTCGTCCAGCGCCACCGCAAACAGCAGCCGTTTGTCCGTCAGGCCCTCCAGTCCGTCGTCCGGGTCGCGGAAGGTGCTGCCCGCCGGCAGCAGCGGCGTCAGCAGCTGGCGCAGCGGCGCACTGTGACCGTTTTCCGGCAGAAGTACCGTCAGCATGGCGCATCCCTCCTCAATCGATGGCGCGCAGCCGCGCCGCCGTCGTGTCAAGGCGTTTTTGCAGGGCATCCGGCAGCGTCAGCCGCTCCACCTCGATGCCCGATGGCGTCAGCCGCTGGCGGCAGCCCATGAAAATGCCGTCCATGTATACGGAGGCGTAGTGCCACTGGCCCCGCAGCAGCGCCAGCAGCGTCAGCGCGCCGGAGCTGAGAGCCGGGGCCACATAGGGCTTGTAGCCCAGCCTCCGCATGTCCAGATTGGCGTGAGCCACCTTCTCCGTCAGCTCACGGGACAGGGCATCGTCGTAGTGCTCGATGGAGTTGGCCAGCACCAGATCCTCCCCATGGGGGCCGAAGGCCCGACCCTCCGTGAGGTAACCTGTAAACCGCGCGTCCTTTCTGGCGAAGTACAGCGCCCGGGCGTGCATGACGCCCAGGCCGAAGCCCCGCACCTGGCAGGGCCGCAGGCCCCTGCCGTCCGGCCTGCCGTTTTCGTCCCGGTTACTCTCTCGCAGCACCGCGCGGCACAGGGGATCCACCGGATCGCTGACCACACAGAACAGACCCTGATAGCCCTTCTCCCGGGCCATGCGGGCATAGACGGTGGCCAGCTCCCGGTTCAGCCCATACTGCGCCATGCGCACGTCGCCGCCGGTGACGGAGGTGTCCGGCACCATCCGGGAGGCGCAGAACAAAAACACGTCCCCGTCAAATACCTGCTCCGGCTGGATGATGTCCACCGGCGGCATGGCCGCGCCGTCCGGCGGCTGGATCTGGTTCAGCTCGAACTCCCAGCGCTGGGCCGCGCCGGGGCGCACATCGCAGATGCCGATGGACGTGATGACGTCGCCGCCCATGAGCCGCAGGCCCATCAGCAGCGTGCTGCCCACATCGCCCAGCGCCAGCAGCGTGACGCGGACTCTCTCCGGCAGATGCAGCACGCCGCCGGAGGCATTGTCAAAGCCCAGTGTAAAACCGTTCATATCGTGTCTCCTTTCCCGTCAGTCCGCCGGACGCATCCGCTTCAGCAGCTCGATGTCCCCCTCCAGACAGGCGGAGGCGGCGCGGCTCACGTCGTAGGTGATGCAGCCGCCCTTGTCGGGGCACAGCGGCAGCACCACCGCCTCGCCCAGCCGGTTCAGCGTCAGGTTCCGGGCGTACAGGCTGCGGAACTCCGTCTCCAGCGCCAGCAGGATATCCCGCGCGTTTTCCAGACAGCACAGGCTCAGCTCCCACGCGGTACGGCCGTCCATGGGGGCGAACTCCGGTGCGGCGTAGGGCAAAATGCGGTTCACAGACGGCTGAAGTCCGCCGGGGAGCCGCTCGGTGCGGCGGACGGTGTCGCCGCCGATAAAGGGGTACAGCGTGGACTCCACGAACCGCATCCGCAGGTTGGGCAGGTAGTAGATGCCGTCCACCGGATAGCCCAGCTGCTCCATCAGATCCCGGCCTACGCCGGTGAGATAGCCCACCAGCACCTGGTCCACCGGGGTGTGGGTCTCCTCCAGCAGCGGGGCCAGACGCCGGATGCGCTTGCCGTCGTGGAGCATGTCGTCCACCAGGATCACCGGCCGGTCAAAGGCCCGGATGGTGCGCACCTGGTCGGGCAGCGGCGAATAGTCGGGGTAGGCCTCGATGGAATAGGCGCTGAGATCCGCCTCGTACACCTTGTCGGTGCGCAGCGTCTTGGTAACGGTGTTGGGCACCGCCACGCCCCGCAGGATCTTGCCGTAGGGCACGCAGATGTCGGGGCCCAGGACCCGGGGCGTCACCGGCTCCGCCGGCACGCCGTTGCGGGCGGTGATGCGCTGCAGCAGCCGGTGGTAGATGACCCCGGCGGACAGGCTCAGCACCAGCGAGCCGGGCTGCAGCTTGGTCAGCGCGGCCTGCAGGCGCCGGTGGGCGCTGGCGATGGCCTCCGCCACCCGGGGCGACGTGCCCAGCGGCGCCTTGATGGCGGTGTCCACATTGCGGCTGAGGACGATGGGCCGGCGCATATCCACGCTCAGCACGTCATAGCCCTCCCGGTGCTGCACGGGCACAAAGCCCTGCAGCTGCGCCAGCTGCCGTCCGTAGCCGGACACCGCGCCCTCCAGCGGGCAGTACAGCGCGTAGGTATACTCCCGGCTGAGGGCGGTGGTCAGCACCTCCGTCAGCAGCAGCTGACCCAGATCCAGCTGCCGCTCACCCTTGGGGACGAACAGACCGCTGAGCAGCAGGGTGCGGCCCCCGGCGTTCTGGCGGACGATGCCGCTGAGGGCCGGGTCATTCAGCCGGGCAAACAGGTGCTGGGAGTCCAGGCACCGGTAGGATGCCGCGCCCAGCACGTCGCCGCTGACGCCGTCGCACAGCAGCATCAGCTGGTCGCCGCACTCCTCCAGCCGGCGGCGCATGACGGTGGCGGAGGCGCCGAAGATCTCCTGCAGCAGTCTGTCCGTCCGCTCCTCCGGGCCGGGGCAGCTGACGAACAGCAGATCCTCCGTCCGCAGCACCGGCTTGTCCTGCGGCTCCCGGAGGTACAGGCCCTGCCGGTAGATGAACTCCTGGGCCATGGGGTCGATGAGGTTGGACACGTCCCGGTTGGCGTCCACCGCCTCCCGGATGCGGGTGGAGCTGATCTCCTCCAGCTGGGGCGGCAGCGTCAGCTCCACCACATGGCCGGTGATGCAGCTGTAGTCCGCCGGCTCGGCGTCCGGCTCCGTGCGGCGGAACACCACATGGTCGCTGTCTCTTATACACATCTGACGCTGCCGACGATCGCATAAGTGTAGA
>URVR01000145.1 GCA_900551355.1 uncultured Eubacteriales bacterium
CGACCTCCAGCGTGACAGGCTGGCGTTCTAACCAACTGAACTACTTGGCCATGTGGATGGTGGGAACAACTGGACTCGAACCAGTGACCCCCTGCTTGTAAGGCAGGTGCTCTAACCAGCTGAGCTATGCTCCCGTACCTGCCGTCCGCTCCGGACGACATGGGTTATTATACTAAAACCATCCGCATCTGTCAATCATTATTTTTCAAAAGTCCAATTTTTTCTTACCGTTTTTTGCTTACAGAGATGCCAGCAGTTTCTCCAGATCCTCCCTGGAAAAATCGTACACCGTGTCGCAGAACTGGCAGCTCAGCTGGCAGCCTCCCTGCTCGCGGAGCATCTCCTCCAGCTCCTTCCGGCCCAGCGAGATCAGCGCGCGCTCCACCCGCTCCCGGCTGCAATAGCACTTGTAGGACACGGGCTGCGTCTCCAGGATCTTCAGGTCAAAATCGCTCATCACCGTGCGCAGCAGGTGCTCCGGATCGGGGTCCTGCTCCAGCAGCGCCGAGACAGGCCCCGCCGCCATGATGCCGCCCTCCACCTTGACGATGGTATCCTCCGTGGCGCCGGGCAGCAGCTGAATGAGGTAGCCGCCGGCGGACTTCACGCTCTGGTCCCGGTCCACCAGCACCCCCAGCCCGCAGGCCGTGGGGATCTGCTCCGACTCCACGAAATAGCCGGCGATGTCCTCGGCGATCTCGCCGCCCAGCAGATCGATGGTGCCCACATACGGCTCTTTCATGTGCAGATCCTTGATGACGGTCAGCGTACCCTCATGGCCCACGGCGCCGCCTACATCCAGCTTGCCGTCCGCCCGGAGAGGCAGCTCCACCTGAGGGTTGGTCACATAGCCCCGGACGTTGCCCTCGTGGTCGCTGACGGCCAGCACCGTGCCCAGAGGGCCGCCGCCCTTGATCTGCAGCGTCAGGCTGGCGCCCTGACCCTTCAGGGCGTTGCCCATCATGGACGCGCCGGCCAGCGTGCGCCCCAGCGCCGCCGTGGCCACCGGCAGCGTCTTATGGATCTGCCGGGCACGTTCCGTCAGGTCCCGGCTGTAAATAGCCGCCGCCTGCACCATACCGTCGCTGGAGATAGCCCTTATGATCTTATCTTCCATGTTATGTCAACCTCTTTTGCTTATTTTCGCACGCAGCAGAAATACACCCGCTGCTCGTCCTCCCGGGGGCGGCGCAGTCTGGCGTCACCGTACACCCGGATATCGCCGAAGCCCGCCTCGGTGAGCCACGCCGTCAGCTCCTCCACGGAGTAGGCGCGCTCCCGGTGCAGTTCCTCCCGGCGGTCCCACGCACCGTCGCCGCGGCGCTGGAACAGATCCATATAATAGGTACACAGGCCCCGGCTGTACTCGGTGCGCCAGACGCAGTAGGTGTCCTCCGTCTCGTCCAGAAACACCTGCCCGTCCAGTGCCGCCAGCTTGGCCGCGGTGTTCACATCGAACACCAGCACGCCGCCGGGGGCGACGAACAGGTGCAGCCGCCGGAACGTGCGGCGCACGTCGGCAGGATCGGTGAGATAGTTCAGGCTGTCCAGGCAGCAGATGGCCGCGTCCACGGTGCCGTACAGATCCAGTCTGGGCATGGATTGGTGCAAAAAGATGGGCGGTACGCCCTGTACCGACCCGGTTTTGCTCATAGCCGCCGCCAGCATCTCCTCGGAGCCGTCCACGCCGATGAGCTCATAGCCCCGGCCTGTCAGCAGCCACGTCATGGTGCCGGTGCCGCAGGCCAGATCCAGCACCACCTTTACGGGGATGCGGCCGCGGCGGAACAGCTTTTCCAGGAAATCCGCCCGCTTTTCGTAGCCCACATCCTCCGTCAGTGCGTCGTAGGAGGAGGCCAGCGCCTCGTAGCAGCTCATTTGCCCTCTTTCTCCTTCATCTTCTCCAGCACGCTCTCGTATCCGCCGTTGCCGTAGATCAGCGAGCGGTTGACGCGGCTGATAGTGGCGCTGGACGCGCCGGTCTTTTCCAGAATATCGTTGTAGATCATGCCGTCGTTCAGCAGCGTGGCCACCTCGTAGCGCTGCTCCATGCTGCGCAGCTCCGAAATGGTGCACAGATCCTGAAAGAAGTTATAGCACTCCTCCTCGGTCTCCAGCGTCAGGATGGCCTGATACAGGCGGTCGCTCTTTTCCTTCTTGGCGATCTTGGACTTGGCTGCTCTTACCATGTCTCGTTCTCCTCTTTTCTGTGTTCGTTCCGAACCTTTTCACATTGTACCATTTTAGTCCGCGAAAGTAAACCACCACCGCAAAATATTTTTTTGCCGACCAGACAAAACAGGAGCGCCCGGTAGGGCGCTCCTGCGATGCCGATGCCGTATGATGCTCAGGCCTCCGTCTTTCCGTGGAGCTTCTTCTGCAGCCAGTCCTTGCCGTCCACATAGCGGGACACGATGAAGGACACCACATAGTCGCCGGCGGCGTTGACCATGGTGGCCGGAGGATCCACCAGATTGCCGATGGCCAGTGCGATGGGGTAGGCGATGGCCAGATGGTCGGGGAAAAAGATGGTGCAGACCACCAGCTCGCCGGTGCCGCCGCCGCCGGGGATGCCGCTCATGGCCACGGAGGAGAACACCGCCACGATGATGGCCAGAATGGCCTTATCCGTGGAGAAGTCCAGTCCGAACACGCCGAACAGGAACGCCACCTTGATGATGGCGGACATGGCCGAGCCGTCCATGTGCATGGTGGCGCCCAGCGGCAGCACGATGTCGCTGACGTCCTTGCTGATGCCGGTCTCCTCCGCCACCTCCATGTTGGTGGGGATGGTGGCCACGGACGAGCAGGTGCCGAAGGACACCGCCGCCGGGCGGAACAGCTTGGAGAACATGACCTTCGCGCCGCCCTTGCCGCCGCCGAACCGGGCGTAGAGCGGGAAGAAGATGAACATGTAGGCGAAGCTCATGACATAGTAGATGATGAGGGTGCGGCTGTAATCCTTCACCAGCTCCGGGCCGTAGGTGGCCACCAGATTGGCAAAGAAGCCGAAGAAGCCGATGGGCGCGTAGTAGGTGATGAGCTTGACGGTCTTCATGATGCAGTTGGTGATGTCCTCCAGGAACTGGGCGGTCTTGGTCTCCGGGCCGCCGTTCATCTGGATGCCGAAGCCGAACAGCACCGCCGCCACGATCAGGGGCAGGATGGCCCGGCGGCTCAGCAGCTCCATGAAGTCAGGCTTCGTAAAGAAGTTCACGATCATGTCCCCGAAGCCCAGGGTCTCGCCGACCTCGCCCTCCACGATGGTATAGCTGCCGTCCACCAGCGGGAAAATGCGGCAGACGATGTACATCAGCACACCGGCGATGGCGGCGGTGACGACGAACGTGGCGATGGTCACGCCCATGATCTTGCCGGCCCGCTTCACGCTCTTCATATTGGCAATGGCGGAGGCGATGGAGCAGAACACCATGGGCACCACCACGCAGAACATCATGTTGATGAACAGCGTGCCCAGGAACTCGATCTTGCCGCCGAATTTCGGTGCGAACGCGCCCACCAGGCAGCCGGCCACGATGCCCGTGAGCATGCACAGAATGAACCAGTAGTTCTTCAGGAATTTCTTCATAGCTCTCCTCCTAAAATAAACCTGACAGAAGTGTTACTGCGTCCATTATACGGGCATTTTTATCAAAGTAAATCACAATTCTTGCCATTCTTATGGCAAATCGTGCTGTCGCGTACCACATCCGCCGACGGCCCCCGGCCAAAGTGCTTCTTGTAGGCCCGGGAAAACGTGGAGTAATCCTGATACCCCGCCTGCTCCCCCGCCTCCGAGGGCGATACGCCCTGCGCCAGCAGCCGCTGAGCCAGCAGCAGACGCTTCTCCGTCAGGTAGCCGTGGATGGAGTAGCCCGTCTCCTGCCGGAAGCGGCGCATCATGTGATACTTGCTGATGTAGAACCGCTCCGCCAGCTGGTCGATGGACAGTTCCTCCGTCAGATGCAGGTTCAGGTACTGCAGCAGCGCCACCACCTTGCTGTCCCCCGCCGCGGCCTGTACCTGATGACCGCCGCGGCAGACCCGGTTCACCTCCACCATCAGCTCCAGAAACTGGGCGCGCGCCAGCAGGGCCGCGCCGTAGCCCCCCTCCCGGTCCGTCCGGGCCAGCGTCTCGAACAGCTGCCGCACCCGGCTGCCCCCCTCGTCCCGGTACACATAGCGG
>URVR01000146.1 GCA_900551355.1 uncultured Eubacteriales bacterium
GTGGGCTCGGAGATGTGTATAAGAGACAGGCCAGCTCCGCGTTGATGGCCTCGAAGTCGGCCACCGGGTCCCGGCCCTCGCTGCCGGACACATCCACCAGATGCACCAGCAGGCGGCAGCGGTCGATGTGCCGCAGGAAATCGTGGCCCAGACCGGCGCCCTCGCTGGCGCCCTCGATGATGCCGGGGATATCCGCCATGACGAAGCTGACGCCCTCGTCCACATACACCACGCCCAGATTGGGGTACAGGGTGGTGAAGTGGTAGTTGGCGATCTTGGGGTGGGCCTTGCTGACCACGCTGAGCAGCGTGCTCTTGCCCACGTTGGGGAAGCCCACCAGACCCACGTCCGCCAGCAGCTTCAGCTCCAGCACCACGTCGTGGCTCTCGCCGGGCAGACCCGCCTTGGCGAAGCGGGGCACCTGACGGGTGGGGGTGGCGAAATGCTGGTTGCCCCAGCCGCCCCGGCCGCCCTTGCACAGCACATAGGGGGCGTCGTCAGACATATCCTTGATGATCTCGCCGCTCTCGGCGTCACGCACCAGTGTGCCCCGGGGCACACGGATGGTCAGGCTCTCGCCGTCCTTGCCGGACTTGCGGCCGCCCTGACCGTCCACGCCGTTGCCGGCCACATATTTGCGCTTGTAGCGGAAGTCCATCAGCGTGGACATGTTGTCGTCCACCTTCAGGATGATGGAGCCGCCGTTGCCGCCGTCGCCGCCGTCGGGGCCGCCTGCGGCGATGTATTTCTCCCGGTGGAAGGCCACCGCGCCGTTGCCGCCGTTGCCGGCCCGCACGGTGATCCGCGCCTTATCAATAAAACCAGTTGCCATGGTGTCTACCTCACTGTATCTGAAAATGTACCTATTACGCCACGATAATGTTATTTTACCCGAAAAGCGGAAAAAGGTCAATAAAAAAGCTCCCGCCATCAGGCGGGAGCTTTTGCTGTGTGTTTACTCAGCGGGGTAGACAGAGACCTTTTTGCGGTCCTTGCCCAGACGCTCGAAACGGACAACGCCGTCCGCCATGGCGAACAGAGTGTCGTCAGTGCCCTTGCCCACGTTGGTGCCGGGGTGGATATGGGTACCGCGCTGGCGCACCAGAATGTTGCCGGCCAGCACGAACTGTCCGTCAGCGCGCTTGGGGCCAAGGCGCTTGGACTCGGAATCACGGCCGTTCTTGGTGGAGCCCATACCTTTTTTATGGGCAAAGAACTGCAGAGAAATGTTCAGCATACTTCAGTACCATCCTTTCTGTAAGATACTTTCGCGGGAACAGGAGGGTCTTACGCCTCCATGACTTCGATATGATCCGGATACTCGTCGTGGAGCTGGGCCAGATAGACCATCAGGCCGGTGAGCAGATTCTGACATGTGCTCTCCGCCGTCTGCGCCAGCCCGCCGGGCAGACGCAGGGAGATGGAGGCGTCCTTCTCGTTGACTTTCACCGCGGCACACAGTCCCATCACGTCGTTGACGGTGGCTTCCACCAGCCGCACGGCGCTGGTCACGGCGGCGCAGACGATATCCTCGCCCTCGGCCGCGTAACCGCTGTGGCCCTTGGCATCAAAACCGATGATGCGCGATTCCTCCGTGAGGAATGTAACAGTGGTCATCCTGCCTTAGAACGTGATCTTGCCGATCTCGACCTTGGTGTACGGCTGACGATGGCCCTGCCGTTTGCGATAGCCCTTCTTGGGGGTGTACTTGAAGATACGGATCTTCTTGCCCTTGCCGTTCTTCACGACAGTGGCGTCCACCTTCGCGCCCTCCACCACGGGAGTGCCGAACTTGGTGTTCTCGCCATCCACGATGGCCAGCACCTGATCGAAAACCACGGAATCACCAGCGTTGACGTCCAGCTTCTCGATGAACAGAGTGTCACCCTCGCTGACATTGTACTGCTTACCGCCAGTCACGATAATAGCCTGCATTACTTGTTGCACCTGCCTTTCCTTTATTACGGACTCGCTGTCGGGGGCGTCCGGACGCGCCGAAACTTGATACCCATTCAAAGCGGCTTATCAAGTATAACAGCGGATATCCCGTTTGTCAACAGAAATACCCGCTGTTTCCTGAAAAAATTCCTTGCCGTGAGCCACGGTAAAGCTTGCGATGCGCCCTGTGTCTCAGCCCTCCTGCAGGCGCTGCGCCAGCGGCAGCGCGGTCCTGTTCAGATCCCGCATGGCCTGCGGGAAGTTGAAGAAGAAATCGTGGTGGGCCAGCACACAGTCGGACACGGACTTCAGCGCCAGGAACGGCACATCGTTGCGCCAGCACACCTGCGCCGCCGCACAGCCCTCCATCTCGATGAGCAGGGGATGGAACGTGTCGGCGATCCAGCGGGCGCGGTCACACTCCGTGGCGAACCAGTCGCCGGTGGCCACGCTGCCCACGCGGTAAGAGACGCCCAGACTGTCCAGCGCGGCGCGGGCGTCCTCCAGCCGGGCGGTGGGGAAGTCCATGCGGTTCACCGTGGAGATCAGCCCCACGGGGTCGCCGATGCCGGAGGTGTCCATGTCGTGCTGCATAAACCGATCCGGCAGCACCAGCGTACCGATGGGCAGATCCTCAAAGCACCCGGCTACGCCCACGTTCAGGATCAGGTCGGGATGGTACAGGTCGATGAACAGCTGGGTGGCCATGGCGGCGTTGACCTTACCCACGCCGCCGCAGCAGGCGATGATGTCCTCCCGGATGCGGTAAAACAACACGCCGGACTTCTCCTGCAGGAGCGGCGTCTCCTCCGTCAGCATACTTTCGATCTCGCCCTTCATGGCGTACAGCAGTCCGATGCGCATGGGCAGTTCCTCCTTGTAAAAAACCGTTTTTCCTATTGTAATGACCGGCGGCGGGAAAAGTCAAGGGGCGCGTTGCAATACGGGCGGGTTTTGTGGTAAAATACCGCCAGAACAAACACGAGGAGGGCGGCTATGTCCGTTGCAGGCATCATCTGTGAATATGACCCGCTCCACACCGGCCACGCGTATCTGATGGCGCAGGCGCGGGAGGCCGGGGCGAAGGCGGTGGTCTGCGCCATCAGCGGAAACTTCACCCAGCGGGGCGGCTTCGCCGTGACGGACAAGCTGTCCCGGGCGGAGATGGCCGTGTCCTGCGGCGCCGACCTGGTGCTGGAGCTGCCCACGGTGTGGGCCATGTCCACGGCGGAGCGGTTCGCCCGGGGCGGCGTGGAGCTTCTGACCCGCACCGGCGTGGTGACGGAGTTGGTGTTCGGCTCGGAGTGCGGCGATCTGGCGGCGCTGCGGCGTGCGGCGGACTGTCTGGAAAGCCCGGAATTTACCGCGTCGCTGGCATCGCTGCCGGAGGACGGGCGCACCTTTGCCGCCCGGCGGCAGGCGGCGCTGGCCGCCCTACTGGGGGCGGAGGAGGCGGCGCTGCTGGCAAGCCCCAACAACACGCTGGCGGTGGAATATCTCCGCGCCGTCCGGCGGCTGGGAAGCCCATTGACCGCCCGAACGGTGCGGCGTACCGGCGCACAGCACGGCGAGGAGGCATCCGGCGGCTTCGCCTCGGCGTCCTATCTGCGGCAGCTGCTGGCGGCGGGAGAGACGGAGCAGGCGGCGGCGTACATGCCCCCGGCGGCGGCAGACATCCTGCGGCGGGAACAGGCGGCGGGCCGCGTTGCCGATCCGTCCCTGTGCGAGCGGGCCATCCTGTCCCGGCTGCGCACCATGACCGCCGGCGACTGGCGGCAGTACGACGGCGGCGGTGAGGGATTGGGCAACCGGCTGTGCCAGGCGTCCCGCGCCGGCAGTACGCTGGAGGCGGTGCTGGCCGCCGCCAAGACCAAGCGATACCCCCTGGCGCGGCTGCGGCGGATGGTGCTGGCGGCATGGCTGATGCTGCCGGAGCCGCCGGAGGAGGTGCCGTACCTGCGGGTGCTGGCCGCCAATGAGACGGGGCGGCGTCTGCTGCGGCAGATGCGGGACGCGGGCGCGCCGGTGCTGACGAAGCCGGCGGACGTGTCCCTGCTGGGGGGCGAGGCGGAGGCGCTGCTGGCGGCGGAGAGACGGTGCACCGATCTCCTGTCTCTTATACACATCTCCGAGCCCACGAGACGTAGAGGAATCTCGTA